>JAFBAJ010000554.1 GCA_019247865.1 Acidobacteriota bacterium | reverse complement strand
CATCACGGTAAGTCGTCAGCGAAACGATTTCGCCATGAATTCTTTTAGACAATTTCTTTCCGCCGGGCGCGAGAATGAGCGGAAGATGGACAAAGCGTGGGACGGGTGCACCGAGCGCCTCATAGATAAGTATCTGCTTGTGCGTGTTCGTCAGGTGGTCCTGCCCACGGATCACATCCGTGATCTGCATATCGATGTCATCAACGACGACTGCGAGATTATAGAGCGGGTGACCGTCCGAACGGAGCAGCACGAGGTCTTCGATCTCGGCATAATCGCGTCCCTGCTCTCCGTAGACCAGATCAACGAAATGCGAGCGCCCCTCGCGTGCCACTTTGAGGCGGACGGCGAAAGGCTCGCCCGCATCAGCGCGGCGCTGTGATTCTTCCAGGTCCAGTTCGCGGTAAGGGTTGCTGCGATGGTCTACGCCTTCGACCGTGTTTGTGCGCGCTCGCTCGGCGATGCTCGCCTTGACGGTGGCGTCCGAATTCTCCGCTCTGGGAGTGAAATCCCGGTACGCCTTGCCCGCTTCGATGAGGCGCAGGGCGGCGGCGCGATGCTTGTCCGCATTCTCCGACTGAAAAACGATCTCCTCATCGTAATCGAGGCCGAGCCACTTCAGCCCCTCTATGATCGAGCGCGTCGAGGCTTCGGTCGAGCGCTGGAGGTCTGTGTCTTCGATACGCAGCAGAAACTTGCCGCCGCGCGCGCGCGCGTAGAGCCAGTTAAAGAGCGCCGTGCGCGCAGAGCCGATGTGCAGGTAGCCGGTCGGAGATGGTGCGAAGCGAACTCGAATAGTCATAAAAAAAGTGGTCAGTGGTCGGTGGTCAGTAGTCAGTCAAGAACTTTTCTTACTGACCACTGACCACTGACCACTGACCACTCGAAAAGATGGCGGAGATGACAGGATTCGAACCTGTGATGGGCTTTTGACCCATAACGGTTTAGCAAACCGCCGCCTTCAGCCACTCGGCCACATCTCCGTGCCTGTCGGCTCACAGTATTCTAATCTCCGGTTTCAGATTGTCAAGCACGAGCGAACTCAGGTAGTGGGTCAGTTTGAAAACTCAAACAAAAGAATCTCACGCAAAGGCGCAAAGACGCAAAGAAAGGCTTCTATGTCTTTCTTTGCGTCTTTGCGCCTTTGCGTGAAATTGTTTTTGAAACTGACCCACTACCCGAACTCAAGGCGGTAGGGCGTAAGACGATGGGGGCGTTTCGTTACCAATGACCGCCGCAAAAATGCCTGACTAGTTGCCGGTGTCGGTTGATTCAGGTTGAATCATCTCTTTGCGCGCTGCTCAATCTTCGCCCACGTATCCCGTAATCCTATGGTCCGATTGAAGACCGGATGCCCGGGCGCTGACTCAGGATCCACGCAGAAGTAACCCAGGCGTTCGAACTGATAGCGCGTGGCGGGCGCCGCATCGCGCAGGCTCAGCTCGACCTTGCAACCGGTAAGCACTTCTAAAGAATTCGGATTCAAATTGTCAATGAAGTCCTCGCCATTCTCGCTCGGGTCCTCTTTTGTGAAGAGGGTGTCGTAGAGGCGAACCTCGGCGTCTACGGCGTGCGCCGCCGAGACCCAGTGGATCGTGGATTTGACCTTGCGTCCGTCGGGGGTGTTCCCGCCCCGTGTGGCCGGGTCATAGGTGCAATGCAGCTCAACGATATTTCCCTCGGCGTCTTTGACCACACTCTGGCAGGTGATGAGATACGCGTAGCGGAGGCGGACCTCACGGCCGGGAGCGAGACGGTAGAATTGCTTCGGGGGGTCTTCGCGAAAATCTTCCTGTTCGATGTAGAGGACCTTCGAGAACAGAACCTTTCGCGTTCCCGCGCTCGCGTCTTCGGGATTGTTGATGGCCTCCATCTCTTCCACCAAATCGTCAGGATAGTTATCAATCACGACGCGCAACGGTTTCAGCACCGCCATCACCCGCAGGGCGTGTTTGTTCAAATCCTCGCGGAGGTAATATTCGAGTTGCTGAAGCTGCGTGATGCCGTTGGTTTTGGACACGCCGAGACTCGCGCAGAAATTGCGAATCGCTTCGGGCGTATAACCGCGCCGCCGCATCCCGGAGAGCGTCGGCATGCGCGGGTCATCCCAGCCTTTGACCAGCTCCTCCTGCACCAGCTTCAAGAGCTTGCGCTTGCTCATCACCGTATAGGTGAGGCTGAGCCGGTCGAACTCATACTGCTGGGATGGGAAAATGCCGAGCTGCTCGATAAACCAGTTGTACAAAGCGCGATTATTATCGAACTCAAGCGTACAGAGCGAATGAGTCACACGCTCAATCGAATCCGATTGTCCGTGCGCGTAATCGTAGAGGGGGTAGATGCACCATTGATTGCCCGTCCGGTGGTGCTCCATATGCAGAATGCGATACATCACCGGATCGCGGAGGCTCAGGTTGGGCGAGGCCATATTGATCTTCGCGCGCAGCGTGCGCGAGCCGTCAGGGAACTCCCCACGCCTCATGCGCTCGAACAGCTCAAGGTTTTCTTCAACGGAACGATTGCGGTGCGGGTCTTCCCGGCCCGGCTCGGTGAGCGTCCCGCGATACTCGCGCATCTCCTCCGCACTCAGATCGGAGACGTAGGCTTTGCCCGCTGTGATGAGTTGAACCGCCCATTCGTAAAGCTGGCCGAAGTAATCGGAAGCATAAAACAGCCCGTCCCATTTGAAGCCCAGCCACTGGACATCTGCCATAATGGCATCCACGTATTCGCTCTCTTCCCTGGACGGATTGGTGTCGTCAAAACGCAGATTGCATTGGCCGCCAAATTCTGCCGCCAAACCGAAGTCGAGACAAATGGCCTTCGCATGGCCGATATGGAGGTAGCCGTTCGGCTCCGGAGGAAATCGCGTCTGCACGCGCCCGCCATGTTTTCCCGCCTTGATATCCTGAATAATAATGTCTCGAATAAAATTGGACCGCTCATCAACTTCACCGGACGACTTCTCCGGTGCCGAACTGGCCTCGGATTCCAGGTTCTTCATTAATTTTGTATTTCCTTCCTAATTGAATACGTTAGCTTCCTGAGCAAATATCTCATACCACAATCCTGAGGCGCGTCCAATGCCACGTGCCACAGTTCGAGAAACGCTGGCGGAGGACGCCAGGAGCGCCGAGAGAGATTGAAGCTCTTTGGGTTGGAGCCGCGAATTGCGAAAGTATTGCCACAAAAAGGCGCGAGATACGCAAAGGGATTGGGGCATACTGCCCTCCGCGCCGTCGCTCGCATTCGCGCCCGAGATGGATGACAATGGACCACGGCCGTCGAGGCAAAGGTCCGGAGCAGATCGGGCATCGAAGTAAAAATTTGAGAGAGACTGGGGAAAAGCTGTGCAGGAGAGATTGCCGCAGGGCGTCACGTTCGTGACCGAAGAGGAAGGAATCCGCGAGTACCGTTTAGAGAACGGGATGAAGGTCCTGCTCGTCGAAAACCGCGTCGCGCCGGTCGCGACTGTGATGGTGCTCTACAAGGTCGGCTCGCGCAACGAGGCCGTCGGCTACACCGGCTCGACGCATCTCCTGGAACACATGATGTTCAAGGGCACGCCGACCTTTAACAAAGAGCAGAACACGCAGATCGCCGCGACCCTGCAAAAGATCGGCGCGGACTTTAACGCCACCACCTGGTACGACCGCACCAACTATTTCGAGACCGTGCCGTCGGATCAGATCGAGCTCGCCATCCAGCTCGAAGCAGACCGGATGCGCAACTCTTTGATCGCCGACAGCGACCGCCAGTCCGAGATGACGGTCGTCCGCAACGAGCTGGAGCGCGGCCAGAACGAGCCTTCGGAAGTGCTGGACGAGGCGGTCTACGCCGCAGCCTTTCGCGAGCATCCGTATCATCATCCGACCATCGGCTGGCGCACGGACGTGGAGGGCGTGCCGACCTCGCGCCTCAAAGAATTTTTCGACACCTTTTATCATCCGAACAACGCGACGACGATTCTGGTCGGCGACTTCAACGAGAGCGAAGCCTTAGAGCTGATCGGCAGATACTTCGGCGCGTATCCGGCTTCGGAGCACTCGATCCCGGAGGTCTACACGGAAGAGCCTTTGCAGGAGGGCGAGCGCCGCTTCGTGATTCGTCGCGCGGGCGAGCTGGCGCTGGTGCAGATCGGCTTTCACACGCCGGGCGTGCTCGGGCAGATGTCCGTGCTCTCGAACGAAGCGCTCGCAGAGCGCGCCGCCAATCCGCCCGCCGAGAACGATATCTATCCGCTCGTCGTCCTTTCCGCAGCGATGTCGAACGGCGTCACGAGCCGTCTCTACCAGGCGCTGGTCGAAAAGGAGCTGGCCGTCAGCGTCCACACCAACTGCGACCAGCATCGTGATCCGGGGCTCTTCAACATCTACGCGACCGTCACGCCCGGCGTCGAGGCCGCGCGCGTCGAAGAGGTTATCCTGTCGGAGCTGGGGCGCGTGGCGGAGGCTGGCTTAGATGGCTCAGAGGTTGAGAAAGCCAAGCGGCAGATTCTCGCGGCCGAGGCGTTCGGGCGCGACGGCACTTTCAATATCGCCGTCCAGATTTCGGAGGCCGAAGCCATCGCCGACTGGCGTTTCTATAAAGACTACTCGGCCAACATCGAGCGCGTTACGCCGGAGGACGTGCAAAGAGTCGCGCGCGCGTACCTGCACGAAGACAATCGCACGGTCGGCCATTTTATTCCCAAGCGCGCGAATGGAAACGGCAACGGCAACGGCTCGCAGGATAAGCCGAGCGAAGCGCGCGCTCTCTTTCCGCGCGGCGTCAAATTTTATGATGAGCCGAGCGGCGAGGACGGCAGCGCCATCGTGGAAGCGACGGATGCTTCGCTCCTGAATGAATCGGGCGGCTCGACCACGCCGCAGGAGCAGGCGCAGCAGGGCTTACCGCAACGCGGCAGCAAGTCATCGGACGCGGCCGAAGCGAACACGCCGGAGAGCGTCGGCCAGTCGAACTTCGCAGAGCGCGTCGTGCGTCACGAGCTGCCGAACGGCGCGGTGCTCCTGATGCTTGAGAACCGTGCGACCCCGACCGTTTCCCTGCGCGGCTCGCTGCGCGCGGGCTCATATTTTGAGCCGCGCGACAAGCCGGGGCTGGCGCAGTTGACCGCCGAGATGCTCTCGCGCGGGACGTTGAAGCGGAGCAAGCTGGAGATCGCGGGCGACCTCGAATCGGTCGGCGCGGACATAGACTTTTCGACCGACCCGTTCGCGGTCAACATCGCCGCACGCTCTCTCACGCAGGACCTGCCGCTGCTCATCGAGACGCTGGCCGAAGAGCTGCGCGAGCCTGCTTTTCCGGCAGACGAGCTGGAGCGGCTGAAGCAGCAGCTCATCGCTTCGATTCAGGAGCAGCAGGCCAACACGCGCTATCGCGGCTACGAGCGTTTCAGCAACCTCATCTTCGACGAGGCCAATCCCTACTACGTTCCGCCGGGCGAACGTCTCATCGAAAGCATCAACTCGATCACGACCGACGACGTGCACGCATTCTTCACAGAGCGGTACGGCGGGCGCTCGCTGATATTGACGCTCGTCGGCGACATCAACGCGGCCGAAGTGCGCGCGCAGTTCGAGCAGGCTTTCGGCTCGTTCAGCGGCCCCGAAAGCGTGGACATCAACGTCACAGACCCTGTGCATCAGGAGAGCGCGCGGCGCGAGATCGTGCTGCTCAAGGATAAAGCGAACGTGGATATCCTGCTCGGCTCGGCGGCTCCACTGCGTCGCGCGTCGGAGGATTACTACGCGGCGGTTCTGGCGAACAGCGCGCTCGGACAATCCACGCTCTCTTCGCGGCTCGGCCTGCAGGTGCGCGACAAAGAGGGCTTGACCTACGGCATCAACTCGGCCTTTCGCGCGCCGTCGCTCGCCGCCGGGCCGTGGTACATCGGCGTCTCCGTCAATCCCTTCAACGTCGAGCGCGCGATTCAGTCCGCGACCGCAGTCCTGCGCGACTACGTCGAGCAGGGCATACGCGAGGACGAGCTGGCCGATCAGAAATCCTCCGCCATCGGCTCGTTCAAAGTGAGCCTTGCGACCAATCGCGGCCTCGCGCGCGCGCTCTGGAACGCGGAGTTTTACGGGCTTGGCCTGGACTACCTGGATCGCTATCCGCAGATCATCCAGGACGTTACGCTCGCAGAGGTCAACGCCGCGATTCGCAAATACTTCCGCCCCGACCAGTTAACCATCGTCATCGCGGGCGACTACCAACCGGCGACAACCGGCACAAGTCCAACGCTTTAAATTAGCCACAGAGACACAGAGCCACAGAGCATGTAATTATTTTCTGCTCCGTGTCTCTGTGCCTCTGTGGCTTATTAGCAAAAACCGCTCTCGCGCTGCGTCAGTCCGAACGAGGGGCAACCAAACTAACTTTGCCGGATACAAAGTCTCAAGCGCGCCCTCGCTTATCCTACTCAGCCAGGAGATGTTCGTGATGCATACCAAAGCTTTCAGACGGTTCGTTTTGTCAGTCTCCCTCGGTCTCTTGTTGGCGCAGGCGGCGTTCGCCGGCTCGAATCCCAGGACGCTGGCGCGCGATGCCACGTCCGCCAATCCTAAGGAGGCGGCAGCAGCCATCGCCGAATTGCGTGCGCTGGGACAGGCCGGGCTGGACGCGCTCTTTGAAGCCTATGCCGTTGAGATCAAGGCGCGCGCGACGGGCGCGGCGACAGACGCGCAGGGCGGCGAGACATGGTCGCGCATCTCTGCGGCGCTCGACGCCGTCAGCCAGCAGCGCAACAGCTACGCTTCGCGCCTCTACTGGTACACCGATCTGGAGAAGGCGCAAGCCGAGTCGCGTGCGAGCGGCAAGCCGATTCTCTCTCTGCGCCTGCTCGGCAATCTGAGCGAGGAGTATTCCTGCGCCAACAGCCGTTTCTTCCGCACTGTGCTCTACGCTGACAAGACGGTCGCGGATGTCCTGCGCGAGCGTTTCGTGCTCCACTGGAAGTCTGTGCGCCCCGCGCCGCGCGTGACGATTGATTACGGCGACGGCCGCAAGCTGGAGCGCACGCTGACCGGCAACAGCATTCACTACGTTCTCAATGGCGAGGGCGAAGTCATAGACGCGCTGCCCGGCCTTTACGGCCCGCAAGGATTCCTGCGCGCGTTGACGCAGGCCGAGACGGTCGCCAAACAGCTCGCCGGAAAGTCCTCCTACGAGCGCCTGGAGATGCTGGTCAGTTATCACAAGGCACAAGTGGACGCGATCACAAAGGCATGGACGGCTGACGCGAGGAAGGTCGGAGTCAAAGTCCCCGCATCAATCATTCAGGATGAGGCCGAAGGCAAGTCGTTTGACGCGCGCGTCGCGGCGCGCACGGCGATGACGAAGAGCGTCTCCGAGCTGAACATCATCAACGCCATCAGCTCTGATGTGTTGGAGCTACAGCAGGCGACTGACGAAGCGATGTGGCACAAGATTGCCGCTCTGCACGCGTCGGACGCGAAGCTCGGCCCGGACAGCATAGCTCTCATCCGTCGCCAGAACTCGTCCGAGAAGGGCGCGGCGCTCAATCAGGAGCAGCTCGCGCGGCTGGTGGAAAACTTCGAGCGTTATCTGGCCTTCGATACCATCCGCAACGAGTACACCATGCATTCGAGGCTGCACGCGTGGCTGGGAACGGGGACGGTCTACTACACAGAGGTCGAGGTTCTCAACGAGAAGGTCTATCAAGACCTCTTCCTGACGCCCAGCTCAGACCCCTGGCTCGGCCTCTACTCGCCGGACACCTACACCGCGCTGGAGAACGGCGGCATCAGTAAGTAAACACCGGTTTCACGCAAAGGCGCAAAGACGCAAAGAAGAGCAGAGATGCTTTCCTTTGCGTCTTTGCGCCTTTGCGTGAGAATTTTACCTGCTGATCTTAATCAACGAGCCGATTGCGGGTCGGCCGAACTCTTCCCAGGCGTTGCCGCCGCGCAGGAAGAGCTCCATCCAGCGCGTTTCGTTTCCGTCTCCATTCTTCCAGCCGCTGCTGCCCGGAGCGAAGGAGAGTTGTCCCTGCTCGACTGCGAAAGTGCCGTCGCTCGCCGTCGCTTCCAGCTCCTTCTCGCCGAGCGAGATTCGCACGCGCGTGCCGCCTGCGAATGCAGCCTCCGCGGCCCGTATGGTCGTCTTCAAATTCCCGTAACCATCTATGTAGGCGATGCGATTTGCCGGAACGTCCGGGATTGCAGTCCGTTCGATCTCTTCGGCCAGCGCGTCCGGCTGGCCGAGGGCGATGGCGGCGGCGGCTTTCGGAAAGAGGTCGCGCGAGCGGAACTGCGAGCCCCCGGCCGGAACCGCAGCCCAGCGCAGCTCTTCCGCCGCATCACGCACGAACGAAAATGCCTCTCCCGCATTGACGCCGATGACGCGCACTCCGGTCGACAGCCGCGCGAAGGCCAGCCGCTCGCCCGCGTTATCCGCGCGCGCCTCTTCCGCGTCCTGTCGCGGCGCGACGTTGTGATAGATGATGGTTCCCGCCGGAGCCTGATTGAGACCGAGCTGCGCCACGCAGAATCCTGCGGCGAGAGTGGAGAAAGCCGGCACCGGCGTGAGGACTGTTTCCGCATCGGGCAGATGCGTCTTGATGCGCTGCACTACTTCTGCAAAGGCCAGATCGCCGTATCCGTAATCGGCGACGAGATGAATCAACATATCTTCGAGCTACCTTCCCTGGTTCGTATACATAAAAAAATCGCGTATGAGACATAGAGCTTGTAAGCTTTATTGTCTCATACGCGTCCCGCCCGTCAAGGAGCCGCAACGGCGAGAGTAACTTTCCCAGCCGCTCCGTTACGGAATGAAGGCCGACGGAACGGGCAGGTCTGTGCCGAGGCCCCACTGCCGGCTCTGCACTCCGCCGTCCGTGCTCCTGAGGCTGTACCAGACTGTGTTGCTCGGCCTGAAGACGGTCAGATCAGCCTTGCCGTCGCCGTCGAAATCTCCCGGCGCGGGCACGTCGCCGCTCTGTCCCCACTGCTGCTCGCCGTAGTTCGTCGCCGGATTGGTGGAGGTGTACCACCTGCCGGTGTTGGGACGAAAGACCGCGATGTCGGTCGCGCCGTCGCCGCTGTAATCCGCGACGACGATCTTGTCGGTCGACACGCCGAAGATACGAGTGACAATCGCGCCGTCCGAGCTTTGCAGGATGTTCCACAAAAGGTTGCCGCCGCTCGCTCGGAAGAAGGCGAGGTCGGCTCTGCCGTCGCCGTCGAAATCTCCCATCAGCGGCCGGTCAAAGGGCGAGCCGAACTGCTTAAAGTCAAAGCCTCCGTCGGAGCTGCGGCGGATGTACCAGAAGCCGTTCGAGGGACGAAAGACCGCGAGGTCTGCTTTGCCGTCGCCGTCGAAATCGCCGGGCGCAGGGATGTCGCCGCTGATGCCCCACTGGACGGCTCCGAAATTGGTGGCCGGATCGAAAGAGGTGTACCAGTATCCGGTCGAAGGCCGCCAGACGGCGATGTTGGCTTTGCCGTCGCCGTCGAAATCAACCGGCACGATCCGGTCTTCGCCAATCCCGAATGCCGCGCTGACGTACGTGTTGTCCGAGCTTTGCAGGATATGCCAGTAGCTCGGGTCGGTGGCCGTCGCGCCCGCGCGATAGACTGCGTAGTCAGTCTTGCCGTCTCCGTCGAAGTCGAACGGAACCGCTCTACGCGCCGTGCAGGTGTTGAGCATGATGGAGACATCGTTCACGAAATTTGAGACGGCGAGGTCATACCTTCCGTCCGTGTTGTAGTCCGCGATTGCCACAGACGACGGGCTGTTCCCGGCAGCATAACGCACGGGTGCGCCGAAGCCT
>JAFBAJ010000749.1 GCA_019247865.1 Acidobacteriota bacterium | reverse complement strand
CAAAGACGCAAAGAAAGACTTTAATAGTTTTCCTTTGCGTCTTTGCGCCTTTGCGTGAGATATCTATGATACTATCCATGTTGCTTCAAACTTTTTCATCTATGAAAGACGGAGAACCTCCAAGTGGCCGAATCGAGAGCAGCGGTGCGTACCGCCGGGCGTCGCTTACTGCGGCGCACGTCTCGCGGTGTGCGGCGCACGCTCGCCGAGCGCAGGGGGATCATCGCTTACCTAGCCATCCTCGGCCCCGGCATGATCGCGGCCAACGCGGGCAATGATGCGGGCGGCATCGCGACCTACGCTTCGGTCGGCGCGGGTCACGGCTACGGGCTGCTCTGGGCCTTCATTCCAATCACCATCAGCTTAGCTTTAGTGCAGGAGATGTGCGCGCGCATGGGCGCGGTGACGGGCAAGGGCCTGGCCGACCTGATCCGCGAGCGGTTCGGCGTGCGCTGGACGGCGCTGGTCATGCTGGCGCTCTTTATCGCCAACGGCGGCGTGACCGTCTCGGAGTTCGCGGGCATCGCGGCGGCGACGGAGATCTTCGGAGTCCCGCGTTATGTCTCCGTCCCGCTCGCGGCGGCGAGCATCTGGTGGCTCGTCGTCAAGGGTTCATATAAAAGAGTCGAGCGCGTCTTTCTGCTGATGTCGCTGGTCTTCTTCGGCTACATCATCTCGGCTTTCCTCGCGCGACCGCAGTGGGGCGAGGTCGCGCGCGGCTTTATCCGTCCGGGCTTCAGCTTCGATGCGGCGTATCTCTTCACGCTGGTGGCGATCATCGGCACGACCATCTCGCCGTACATGCAGGTCTTCGTGCAATCGTCCGTGGTCGAGAAAGGGACGACGACCGAGGACTATCCTTTGACGCGCGCGGACGTGTTCGTCGGGACGCTCTTCGCGATGTCCATCGCGTTCTTCATCGTCGTCTCGACGGCGGCCACGCTGCACAAGCTGGGCGCGCGGATCGAGACGGCGGCGGATGCTGCGCGCGCACTGGAACCGCTGGCCGGAGCCTATGCGGGCATTCTCTTCGCGGTCGGGCTCTTCGGCGCGTCGATGCTGGCGGCGGGCGTGCTGCCCTTAGCGACGGCCTATTCGATCAGCGAGGCGCTCGGTTTCGAGAAGGGAGTTTCGAGAAGCTTTCGCGAGGCTCCGATCTTTCTCGGCATCTTCACGTTTCTGGTCGTGGTCGGCGCGCTCGTGGCGATGGTGCCGGGGCTCCCGCTCTTTCGCGTGCTGCTGGTGACGCAGGTCATCAACGGCCTGCTGCTGCCGGTGATCCTGATCGCCGTCCTGCGCCTCGTCAACAATCGCGAGCTGATGGGCGAGCATCGCAACGGCCCCGCCTACAACGTCGCCGCGTGGCTGACGACCGTCATCGTCTCGGCGCTCTCGCTGCTCCTGATAATAGCGACGGTCTTTGGTCTTGGGTCTTAGGTCTTTGCTAAAACCAAAGGCCAAAGTCCTAAGACCGTTTCTTCGCTCTACAAATTTGCCTTGATTAGTGGTAAAAAACATCAGCCATGCCACGCAACCACTTCAAAAGGCGTTTGATTATCTTTCTCGTCGGGACGGCGCTGCTGGTGCTGTCGCTCGTGCTGGTCAGTCTGTCCCAGTCGAGCCTCAAGGCGTACATCATCGAGCGGATGTTGAACTACCGGATGAGCCCGGAGGCGGCGGAAGCATCCTTCAACAATGTTCTGAACCTGGTCTACATCATCCTCTGGATGGCGCTCGCAATCGTGCTCATACGCGCCATCAACAGCCTCATCTTCGGCCTCGTCTTTCGCCTCCGCAAAGGCTACGAAGCGCCCAATCTGGTGCGCAACACCTTCTCCATCGTCGCCTACATCATCATCTTCGTCATCCTCTTCAAGCAGTTTTATCCTAAGGTGGAGTTGGGCGCGCTCTTTACCACGTCGGCCATCTTCGGCGTCATCATCGGTCTCGCTTTGCAGGACACACTGGGCAATCTCTTCGCGGGCATCTCCTTGCAGGCCGATAAGCCTTTTCAGGTCGGCGACGTGATCACTGTGGGCAAGTGGACGGGCGTGGTCGAGAGCGTCACCTGGCGCGGCATCAAGCTGCGGACGTTTCAGAACCACGTCGTCCTCATCAGCAACAGCAGCGCCGGCAAAGAGGCCATCGAGGTCTGCCCGCGCGAGAACCTCAACGCGCGAATCGTCTTCTTCAACACGCTCTACACGGATTCGCCCGCGAAGACGATTCACATCGTGCGCGAGGCCGTGCGCGAGGCCGACAACGTCTCGCAGAAGATTCGCCCGATTGTGCGGATCCGCGACTTCGGCGACAGCAGCGTGGATTTCGAGGTCAAGTACTGGCTCGAAGATTACACGAAGTTCAACGACACGGACGCGCTCGTCAGGCAGCGTATCTGGTACGCCTTTCGCCGCGCCGGCATCAACTTCGCCTTTCCGACGCGCACCGTGCAGATCGAGCGCATCTCCAAAGCGGACGGCAGGCGCGCGGACGGCAGCGAGTTCATTGACCGCCTCAACGCGGTGGACATCTTCGCGCCGCTCTCGGCCGAAGAGACCGCGCGGCTGGCGAAGAACTCCGTCCGCCGCGTCTTCGCGCCCGGCGAGTCCGTCATCCGCGCTGGCGACGAAGGCTCCAGCATGTTCGTCGTCCACGAAGGGCGCGTCAGCGTCCAGATCAGCGACAACGGCAAGCCGCGCACGGTCAGCGTCCTCAACGAAGGAGACTTCTTCGGCGAGATGGCGCTCTTCACCGGCGAACCGCGCACGGCCAGCGTCGTCGCCATCGAAGAGACGGAAGTCCTGGAGATCGGCTTTCAGGCGATGAAACATCTCTTCGACACCAACCCGGACCTCGTCGAATCCCTCTCGCACACCATCACCGAACGCCGCGCCGAACTCAAAGCCCGCTCCGAAGACGTGCAGGAGTCCGAGGACGAAGCCGAAGGACTGCTCTCCGTCATCAAGAGATTTTTCGGGATTAGTTAAAAGACAGTTTCACGCAAAGGCGCAAAGACGCAAAGGAAGAGCACGAATGCTTTCCTTTGCGTCTTTGCGCCTTTGCGTGAAATTACTTGGCTGAAGCGCGCAGGACTTCGTTGAAGCGGCGCGCGAGGTCGGCGATGAGCGATGCTTTGTCGTGGCCGTTGATGATCGTGCGTGCGTCCTCGTAATTGGTGGAAGCGTCCGTGATGAACTGAGCCAGCTTTTTGCCCGTGAACCAGCCGTCGATCATTCCCTGCACGGCGATCTCGTAGGCGAGTTCCGGCTCCTTCGCGCGATCCGGGTCGGTCAGAAGGTCTGCGCCCGTGAGGGCTTTGGCCTTCGTGTAATTCCTGCGCCCCGTGAGCTGCACGAAACCGCGCCCGTGAAAGAGCGCGCCGTCGCCCGGCTTATTGTTGCCGAGCACCTTGCCGACCTTCGTCTGCGGGCCGTAACGCGTGTTGAAATATTTCGGCCCTCCGTGCTCGCTGATCGGCCGCATGGTGTGCGCCGTCTCCCACTTGAAGGTCGCGAGACAATAGGCCAGCCGCCGCCGGTCCGTGTCCGTCCCCGCAAAGCGCGAGTCCTTCTCGATCTGGCTCAACAGAACTTCCCAGGCGTCCACCAAATCCTGCGTCAGTGTTCCGAAGCGTGCTCGGTAACCCTCAAAAAATTTCTTGCGATCAAATGAGAACATCCATCTTCCTCCTTCAGATTTGAAAACATCAGATTACTTGTGGGGATACTTTTATCATTTAATGAGGTGCGCGGCGATGCGTTCGGAGAGGGCGCTGATGGTCGCCGACGGGTTGACCGAGAGGGCGGTCGGGATGATCGAGCCGTCCGAGACGTAGAGGTTCGGGTAGTTCCAGACCTCGCCGTACTCGTTGACGACTCCCTGCTGAGAGTCGTCAGACATCGTGCAGCCGCCTAAGGGATGCGCCGTCAGGAGCTTCTTCAAAGGCCAGCCCCAGAGGAGGCTCGTCTTGTACTTGCCGCCGATGCCCGCGCTCAGTTCCTTCAATGCCTGCTCCATCTCGTCGAACATCTCTTTGCTGCGACGGCTGTTCCAATTGATGTCGATGTTGCCGTCCGAGAGCTGCATCTGTCCGTCCGCAGCGTCTGTGCCCATCCCCAGATACGGCAGCCAGCGCGGCGTGACGCCGCCCTGAAAGAGCTTGTCCGCGCCGTCCGTGAAGGCCGAAGCGTGACTGAGGCCGAGCGTCCGCATGATGTATTTCTCGAAGAAGAGCTTCAAATTTTTGAGCCGGTTCGGGACGGGCAGCGCGCTCTCCAGATACCACAGGAAAGGGTCTGGAAAGCCCAGGTCCTGAATAAAAATCTTGTTCCGGCTGGTCGAATAATCGACCATCGCGGTGATGCTCGGGCCGGAGCCCGGATCGACTTCGCGGTTCGACTCGAAGGTTCCGGCGAGGAGGAAATCGCCGTTGCCCGAAAACCTCTGGCCCAGCGCCGGACTGAGCCTGGTCAGCGTGCGATGCACGTCGCGGCTTCGGAGCAGCACTTCGGTCGAGCCGAGCGCGCCCGCGCTGATGATGACCTTGTGCCCGATCACCGCGCCCGCCTCGAACGCGCCGCCTCGCTCTGCATCGAAATGCCTGAACGTGACGCGATAGCCCTGCTGCTCGACCGGCTCCAGAGGCTCTATCTTCTCGACCAGATGGAGCGGGTAGACTTCGGCTCCGTTCTGCTCCGCGAGCGGGAGGTAGTTGAGGTCGAGCGTGTTCTTGGCGTGCACGTGACAGCCGAGCATGCAGTTGCCGCAATAGACGCAACCCTCCTGCACGAGCCCCTGACGGTTGACCTTCTCCGGCCCTGTGTAGACGCAGATGTCAACGAGTTCTGCCTTGCGCCCCGCGCCCTGTGCGGCAGACAGGAAAGACTGCGTGTGATTCGGCAGGTCCATCTCGTGCGGCGGCGTTAAGGGAACCGCTTCGAGCATCTCCTTCGCCATGTCGTAAAACGGATCGAGCACTTCGCGCCTGACTCCCTGCGGCCAGCGCGGGTTCTCAAAGATCTCCGGCGGCGTGCGCAGGTGCACGTTGAAGTAGACGAGCGAGCCGCCGCCGACGCCGCTCGCCTGTATGACATCGATCTTATTGAAAGCCCTGTAATCGAGCAGGCCGTGATCCCTCTCGTTCCAGAAGGCGCGCGCGACCTGTCCCGTGGTGCGCGGAAAATCCTTGCGCCCCCAGCGCTTGCCGCGCTCCAGCACGCACACGCTGCGCCCGGCCTGCGCCAGGCGGCACGCGTTGATCGCGCCGCCGAAGCCCGAACCGATGATGACGACATCGTATCGCTCTTTCATAGAGAGGCTCACCATCTACTGATCTTGCTCTGGAGATTCTCCACGCGTCTCGGCACTTCGCCTGCGACCGTGGCCGGGAATGACCGCCAGGGATCTTTCGACGCCTCGACCAGTCCGGCGATGCGCTCGTGAAGTTGATATTCCTGAAAGTCACGCTGCAACTGGAAGAGCTTATGCGTGTGGCCGAAGATGACCGAAACGTCCTGCGGGACATTCCCATTTCTTTTCACCTCGATCTGCTTGAGGACGGGGCCGTTGAGGTAGGCATCCATCCCCTTGACTGTGTCTGCGCCCAGGTGCATGTCGGACAGGCAAACGTACTTGATATCGGGCATCCATCAATCCTTTCAAATAAGTTTAGAGAGCAGCGTCGTTCCTTTGCGTCTTTGCGCCTTTGCGTGAACTTTTAATCTCAAGCAAAGACGCAAAGAGAGCTCTCAGGCGTGCGCGCTCGGCACGGGCGAGGCTTCGATGGGCTCGGTCGAGCCGGCCTGCAATTTCTTGACGCTCGCGCGAATCTGGAAAAAGCCGATCACGAGCGGCAGTCCGGCGATCAGCAGGAGGACGATGAAGCAGTAGAAGAAGGTCTTGTCCTCCGTATAATAGGGGAGCGCGTACGGGTCGCGCATGAAGGCTTGGTACGTGCCGACGCGCACTGGCGCTGGATAGCGCGCCCAGACGACCGCAAAGGTGATGGCGACGATCACCAGATAAAGAATCCGCAGCTGTTTGCGCTTGCCCGCGAGCACCCACTTGAAGCCGAGCCAGTTGCCGAACCACCCGCCCGCGAAGACGACCATCAGGAAGATGCCGTAATAGCTCGCATTGACCGGATGCCCGGCCGTGTGGTCAAAAGCATCGCTGATGTACTGCGTCTCCCACGCCGGAAAGGCCAGCAGTGAGATCGTCGCCACCGGCCCCAGAAAGACTCCCGCATAGACCAGCGCGCGCAGCATGTAACGCGCGTAGACCTTAGCCAGGCTGGCTTCGGAATTCGCGCGCGCGGCTTCGATGACGGGCGCGCCCGCGTCCGCGAACAAAGCCCCGGCGGCAAAAGCGATCTGGATGTCTGTCAGCAC
>JAFBAJ010000438.1 GCA_019247865.1 Acidobacteriota bacterium | reverse complement strand
TCGGTGAATGAAGTCATCGGGCGCACGACCGATTTCGCCACGCTCGGCGCGGAGCGTTCGACGCTCAAGGCCGTCGTGGAAACGGTCGCACGCGAACGCGGCATGACCGTCGCGCCCGACCCGCGTCCCGAACAGGGCTCGTTCTATCGCTCGGACCATTTCCCCTTAGCGCGCGTCGGCGTGCCCTCGCTCAGTCTCAAGCAGGGCCGAAACTTTATCGGCCGCTCGGCGGAGTGGGGCGCGGGACAGTTCAAAATTTATAACACAGAGCATTATCACCAGCCGTCCGACGAGTATCAGGACTCCTGGGACTTCAGCGGGATGATTCAAATGGCCGAGATCGCTCTCGCCATCGGCCGCAGCATCGGCGACCTGAACGAGATGCCCAAGTTCAATCCCGACGATGAATTTGCGAAGGTCAAGAGATAAAAAACGGTCTTAGGTCTTTGGCTTTTGGTCTTTGCACGCCATTCAATCTTGAGAGATAAAATCATCAAAGTCCTAAGACCAAAGGCCAAAGACCGTTTTAATTCGAGATGAAAACTTTCTACATCACAACTCCCATCTATTACGCCAACAGTTTGCCGCACCTGGGGCATCTGTACACGACGATCGTGGCCGACACGGTGGCGCGTCATAAGCGGCAGCTCGGATTCGAGACCTATTTTCTGACGGGCACGGACGAGCACGGCATCAATATCGAGCGCGCGGCAGAGCGCAACAACCGCACGCCCAAAGAGCAGGTCGATTACGTCGTCGGCGAATTGAAGAAGATGCTTTCCGCCTTCTCGCTCGACACGGAGCACGGCGGCTATGACATCTTCATGCGCACGACCGAGCCCTTTCATTACGAGGGCGTGAGCGAGCTCTGGCGACGCTGCGCGCGCGCGCTGACACCTAAGGGACGCGAGGCGATCTACAAAGGCCACTACGAGGGCTGGTTCTGTGCGCCGTGCGCGGCCTATAAAACAGAGGACGAATATGTGAAGCCGGAGCGTCCGGGCGACCCGCCGCTCTGCCCGATACACGAGCTGCCGCTCGACAGAATTTCCGAAGAGAGCTATTTCTTTCGCCTCTCGGATTACGAAGAGGCGCTGCTTGAGATTTATGAGAAGCAGCCGGACTTCGTCCGTCCCGAAGCGCGGCGCAATGAGGTCATAAGCTTTGTCAAAGGCGGCCTTCAGGATCTTTCGATCAGCCGCCTCAAGACCTCCGTCAGCTGGGGCATTCCGGTTCCGGACGACCCGGCGCACACGATGTTCGTCTGGTTCGACGCGCTCTCCAACTACATCACAGCTATCGGCTTCGGCAACGAAGAGCGCGAAAACAAAGTCGGCTTTGAGAAGTTCTGGCCCGCGCTGCATCTCCTCGGCAAAGACATCCTGCGTCAGCACGCGATCTACTGGCCCGCGTTTCTGCTGGCGGCCGGATTGGAGCTGCCGCGCGCAGTCATCGCGCACGGCATGTGGCTCGATCCGGTCGGGCGCAAGATGTCGAAAACTCTGGGCAACGCGGTCGAGCTGGAGCTGCTGCATCGCTATTTCCAGACGGACGCGGTGCGCTACTTCTGCCTCCGCGAGATGGCGTTCGGGCAGGACAGCAAGGTCGGCTATGAAGCGATCATCGAGCGTACGAACAGCGACCTCGCGAGCGGCCTCGGCAATCTTTCGAGCCGCACGCTGACGATGATCCAGCGCTACTGTGACGGCCTCGTGCCCTCCGAACAGATCGCCGAAGCCAACTATCTGACCGCCAAGCGTGCAGGCGTTGACCCGGACCCGATGGCGCTCGTCTCAACCATCGAGCACGCGCGCGACCAGTTCGCGGGCCACATGGAAGAGCTCGCCTTCAGCCGCGCTCTCGAAGCCGCCTGGAGCATCCTCGCGCGCGCAGACAAGCTGATCTCCGACGCCAAGCCGTGGGAGCTGGCGAAGCATGAGGAGCAGCGTGAGACACTGCACGCAGTGCTCTACAGAGCCGCTGAGAGCTTGCGCTGGCTCTGCGTCCTGCTCTTCCCTGTGCTGCCCGAAGCGACGCGCGAGATTTTCAAACAGCTCGGGCTTGATGAAGACCCGGCCGGCATTGATCCGACCAAACTGGTTTGGGGAGAATTGAAAGCGGGAACGCGCATCGGCGAGATCAAAGCGCTCTTTCCGCGTCTCGACAAGAAAAAGATTATGGGTGAAATCGAACAAGAGACCGCCAACAGCGGCGAGCACACGGGCACACACGCGACCGAAGCGGACGCGGTCGCGGGCTCTGCCATCACGAGCGAGACGCAGCCCGCTCCGCCGCAGACGCACGCCACCGAAGCAGACGCGGTCGAGGGCGTGCAGTTCATCGAGATCGGCGACTTCGCCAAAGTCGAGTTGCGCGTCGGAGAGATTCTGACGGCCGAGCGCGTGCCGAAATCCGACAAGCTCCTGCGCTTTACGATTGACCTCGGCGAAGCGACGCCGCGCCAGATTCTGGCGGGCATCGCGCAGTACTACGAGCCGGAAAAACTGATCGGCCGCAAGGTCGTGGTGGTCGCCAATCTCAAACCGCGCAAGCTGCGCGGCCTTGAATCACAAGGGATGGTCTGCGCCGCCTCCATCGGCGACGAAGGCCGCCCCGTGCTCGCAACTTTTATCGAAGACGTTCCGAACGGCGCGCGTTTGAAGTGACTCATGTACGTTGATTCGCACGCGCACATAGAAGGGACGGAGTACGACGCAGACCGTGACGAGGTGGTCTCGCG
>JAFBAJ010000410.1 GCA_019247865.1 Acidobacteriota bacterium | reverse complement strand
GTGAGCTTATGTTTTTAGCAGAGAGACCGCGCCTTTAGTTAACAAGCTCTCGGCCAGTGTTTGACCGAGCCGTGCAGCCTCTTCAACCGCTCCATCAACCCTCTCGCGTATCAACTGCTCGCCATGCGTGCCTGCCACCAGGCCGTCGAGGCTCAGATGATTTTCATGCACGACGGCATGCGCCGCGATGGGGAGCTGGCAGCCGCCGCCGAGACCGCGGAGCAGCGCACGTTCAGCCACGCACGCGGCGCGCGTCGGCGCATGATCGAGCGCACGCACCAGCTCCATGGTCAAAGCATCTGCGGCGCGCGTCTCGATTCCGAGCGCGCCCTGACCGACCGCAGGCAGCATCTCTTCCGTCTCCAGATAAGCGCGGAGGCGCGAAGCCCAGCCGAGCCTGCGCAAGCCCGCCGCAGCCAGAATCACAGCGTCATACGAGCCCTCGTCCAGCTTTCTGAGCCGCGTGTCAACGTTGCCGCGCAGGTCTTTGACCTGCACGTCCGGGCGCAGGTGTTTCAACTGCGCGAGGCGACGCGGGCTCGACGTGCCGACGATTGCTTGAGAGGGAAGCTGTCGCAGCGTGTGCGTTTCCAGCTCCGCATTTTCACGCAGCACGAGGGCATCGCGTGCGTCTTCGCGTTCGGTGATGGCTGCCAGCGCAAGCTCCGCCGGAAGCTGCGTCGGCAGGTCTTTGAGGGAATGGACGGCGAGGTCTATCCGCCCATCGAGCAGCGCCTCTTCCAGCTCTTTGGTGAAAACGCCCTGGCCTCCGATGACGGACAGCGAGACGTTCTTGAGGGCGTCGCCGGTCGTCTTGATGATCTCGATTTTAACTTCGAGCTGCGGGTGATGAGCTGCGAGCGCACTTTTAACCCACTCTGCCTGCCAGAGCGCGAGGCGCGAGCCGCGCGAGCCGATGGTGAGGAAGGGTTTCATTCCTGCCTGGGGTCTTCCGGGTCGAAGAGGTCGCGCCACATGCGTGCGCTCTCTTCATCGCCCATGCCGTAGGAGCGGCGGATGCGGTGCATCACCGGATGAGAGATCTTGTTGACGGTCGAGATGAGGAGGGCTTCGATGGAGCGCTCCTGTTCGGGCGTGAGCTGGCCGAGACGATTGCGCTGGCGCGCGAGCTCGCCGCGAGCGATGTCCTGCATCTTCCGGCGCAGGGCTCCGAGCTGCGGCCCGATGTCGAGCGCGCGCAGAGCCTGCTGAAACTGCATCAGCTCCGATTCGACGATCAGCTCGGCGCGCTCGGCTTCGCGCTCGCGCTCGCGTATGTTCGAGGCGATGACGGATTCCAGATCGTCTATGTCGAAGACGAAGAGGTTGCTGATCTGGCCTATGGCCGGGTCGATGTTGCGCGGGACGCTGATGTCTATCAGGAAGGCCGGGCGATTGCGCCGCCGTCCGAGCGCCTCGCGCGCCATCTCGGTCGTGATGACGTATTCCTTCGCGCCCGTCGAGCAGATGACGATGTCCGCCTGCGATAGATAAGAGGGAAGCTGTGACATCTCTATCGCCTGCCCGTTGAATTCAGCCGTCAGCTTCTCGGCCGCTTCCAGCGTGCGATTGCAGACGATGAGGCGCGCGGCTCCGGCGTTGATCAGATGACGCGCCGCCAGCTCGGCCATCTCGCCCGCGCCGATGAGCAGCACGGTCGAATCCTTGAGCGAGCCGAAGATCTTGCGCCCCAGCTCGACCGCCATGTAGCTGATCGAGACCGCGTTGGAGGCGATGCCCGTCTCCGTCCGAACGCGCTTGGCGACGTGAAGGGCGTGATGGACCAGACGATTGAGGACGCGCCCGGCCGTCCCCGCTTCGACCGCGAGCGAATAGGCGCGGCGCACCTGTCCCAGGACCTGTGCTTCGCCGACGACCATCGCGTCGAGCGAAGAGGCGACGCGAAAGACGTGGCGCACGGCTTCGTCGTCCGCGTGCGTGTAGAGATGCTTATGGAAATCTGTCTGCGGAATCTCGCGCGACGTGCTCAGGAAATTCGTGATGTGCCGGAGCGTCTCGTCGCCCGTCTCCTTCTCCGTCGCGGCCAGAATCTCGACGCGATTGCAGGTCGAGACGATCAAGCCTTCGCGGACTAAGGTTCCGTCAACCAGCGCGCGCAGGGAAGCGGCGCACGACTCGTCCGGGAAGGCGAGGCGTTCGCGCACGGCCACCGGCGCGGTCTTGTGATTGAGTCCGACGAGAACGATTGACATAAAGCCTGCTGATTAACAGCGAAACCTAATTCAAATGGTTGAGAAGCGCTCCATGAGTTCCAAAAGGTTACTGTCGCCCCTCGAACTCGTGGCAGAAATCACAGGACTTCTGATGCTGTCCAGATCGCTGACTTCGATAACGAGACCCGACTGGGACGGCAACGGGCGTGCCGGAACGCGGCCCGCGCCTGCGGCGGCAAGCGCAGCAGCGAAAAGAGCAACGACTGCCAGACTTTTGCACATAAGTCTTCTGTTCCTAGCTCAAACGGCACAGGTGGTTGTTTTGAAATGTGACTTTAAATCTCACTTTTTCTCTTAACCGAACACGTGATACCCGCCCAGCAGCCTTGCGCCGAAGAAGGTGCAGAGCACCAGCGCGAAGCCCGCGACGCCGAGCCACGCCGCACGCCGCCCGCGCCAGCCGGAGGTTGAGCGATACAGGATCAAGCCCAGGTAGAGCAACCAGGTCGGAACGGCAAAAATCTCTTTCGGATCATTGTGCCAGAGCCGCCCGTCGCGTGAGTACCACCAAATCATGCCGGCCAGCAGGCCCAGCGTCAATAAAGTGAAACCGATGCTCGCCGCTCCCGTTGCGATCTCATTGACCGTCGTCAGCGAGGGCAGGCGATGAAAGATCGCGCTGAACGTCTTTAATTTCAGCTCGCGTTCCTGCAACAGGTACATCACGCTGGCCGCGAAGACGACGAAGAAGGAGGCGTACGCGAAGACCAGCAGCGTCGTGTGAACCGGAAAGAGCCAGGTCGCGCCCGTCCCGGCCAGCGACTCGCCCGACGCCAGATTCTCGCGCGAGACTGTGGCGAGAAAGGTCAGCAACGCGATCAACGGGAGCGTCAGGCTCCCGAGAGCCATCTGCGTGCGATAGCGATAGAGCAGCAGGCCGTAGGTCGCCGCCAGCGTCCACGCCAGAAAAGAGAAGGTCTCGCGCATCCCGAAGAGCGGATAATGGCCGTCCTGCGCCCAGTCTATGACGAGCGAGGTCGTGTGCAGCGCAAAGCCGATGGAGAGCGCCAGCAACGAGACGCGCTCCAACGCGCGCCGCTTATTGACGAACGCCAGAATCGCATGAATCGCCGCCACGACGTATGCTGCCAGAACTGAAAGTAGAAGGGGTTTCATCTCGCTCGAAAATATTATACAAGTCCCGAGTCTCAAGTCCCAAGTCCCAAGTCAGGAACCTGTCTTTGACTTGAGACCTGGGACTTGGGACTTGAGACTTTCTATGCTAGTTTCGTCTCACAAGGGAGGAGCAATTCACGGTGGATTTCGAGCTTTCCGAAGAGCAGCGGATGGTGCAGGCTTCCGTGCGCGAGTTCGTCGCGGGCGAGATCGCGCCGCGCGCACACGAGTACGACGAGCAGTCGCGTTTCCCGCACGAGCAGTTGCGCGGGCTGGCGGAGCTGGGGCTGCTCGGCATGATTATTCCGGAAGAGTGGGGCGGCGCGGGCTTTGACACGGTCGCCTACGCGCTCGCGCTCGAAGAGATAGCGCGTGCTGACGCTTCCGTGTGCGTCATCGTCGGCGTGACGAACTCCGTCTGCTGCTATCCGATCCTGAGCTTCGGGACGGACGAGCAGAAGCAGAAGTATTTGGTTCCGCTGGCGCGCGGCGAAAAGCTCGGCGCGTTCTGTCTCTCGGAACCACAGGCGGGCTCCGACGCGACCAACCTGCGCACGCGCGCAGTGCGCGACGGGGACCACTACGTCATCAACGGCACGAAGAGCTGGGTTACGAGCGGCGGCATCGCGGACGTGTACATGGTGATGGCCGTCACCAACCGCGAGGGCGGCAAGAACAGCGTCACTTCGTTCCTCGTGGATGGCGACTCGGAAGGGCTGACCGTCTCTGGCATCGAGCACAAGATGGGACAGCGCGCCTCGCAAACTGCGGAGATGAATTTCGCGGACGTGCGCGTGCCCGTCGAAAACGTGCTCGGCGGCGAAGGCAATGGCCTGCGCGTCGCTTTCAACAGCCTCGACAACGGTCGCATCGGCATCGGCGCGCTCTCGACCGGCATCGCGCAGGGCGCGCTCGACGAGGCTTTGAAATATTCCAAAGACCGGCAGGCGTTCGGCCAGCCCATCTCGGAGTTTCAGGCGATCCAGTTCAAGTTGTCCGACATGGCGACGATGACGGACGCCGCACGCCTGCTCACTTTGCGCGCCGCTTCGATGAAGGACGCGGGGCACAAGCAGGCCGGGTACTACGCCGCGATGGCGAAGCTTTACGCCTCTGAGACGGCGAACAAGGTCTGCGCCGAAGCCGTCCAGATACACGGCGGCAACGGCTACTCGCGCGATTATGCGGTCGAGCGCATGTACCGCGACGCGCGCGTCACGACTATCTACGAGGGCACGAGCGAGATTCAACGCATCGTGATC
>JAFBAJ010000402.1 GCA_019247865.1 Acidobacteriota bacterium | reverse complement strand
ACGTTCGCGCGCGAGGCCGGCGGCGGTGATGCTCATGTGCTCGCTCTGCCTGTGCAGCGCGCGCAGCGCCTGAGGCGTGTCGAGTGCGCGAATGCGTCCCTGGCTGATGACTGCGACGCGCCGGCACAGCTCTTCGACTTCGGCCAGATTGTGCGAGGTCAGCAGCACAGAGACGGGCGGCGTGCCGCTTGCGAGCGCGGCGATCAGCTCGCGCATGCGCGAGGCGGCCAGCGGGTCGAGCGAGCGCGTCGGCTCATCGAGCAGCAGCACCGGAGGTTTCGCGAGCAGCGCGCGTGCGACCGCCAGCCGCTGCTTGTTGCCGGTCGACATCTCTCCGAAGCGGCGCGTTGCCAGCTCCAGCAGCTCCAGTTGCCTGAGGACTTCGATGATGCGTCGTCGCGCCTGCGCGTCGTTGAGGCCGTGCAGCCGCGCGAAGAACATCAAATTCTGCTCGGCCGTCAGCCGCCAATAAAAGCTGCGCTCCTCGGCCGTGGCGAGGCCGACCTGCGCGCGCACCTGCGCATCGTCTCGCACGCTGTCAAAGCCTCTGACGGTGACGCTGCCGCTGGTCGGCTGGACGAGCGTCGCGACGATCTTGGTGAGCGTCGTCTTGCCCGCGCCGTTGCGTCCGATGAGTCCGAAGATTTCGCCCTCGCGCACGTCGAACGAGACATCCGTGAGGGCTTCGACCGGAGGCTTGACGGGACGACGCAAAAACTGCCTGAGGCGTGCGAGCTGCGGCGGGTAGGTCTTCGATAGATGCTCGATCGAGACGGCGACGGGGCTTCTCATTTCAGTTAAACATGGGCCACGGATTTACGCGGATGAACGCAGATTTAAGATCCGTGCTAATCCGCGTGAATCCGTGGCTCATTGTGATTCTTATCGCCGACGATAGACGCGGATGCGTCCCCGGCCACGCATCACGCGGTTGCGTCTCATACGGCGACGCATGTTCATGCGCCGGACGTGGCGACGCGCGCGCCGAACCTGGCGACGGCGCACACGGCGGCGGACTCTACGTCGCGTCCGGGCGCGACCGACGCCGACGCCGATTGATTGATGAAGCTCGGACGCAGAGCCGCCCGGCGAAGTCTCGCTCGGGGAGAGTCCTTCGCCAAACACTGGGACGCTCAGCAGAAAGACTCCGAGCCAAATGGTGGTCAGCAATTTTTTCATCACGCATCTCCTGTTGTGTATGTGGGTCTAACGTTTGCGCTGGCGCGGGTCTAAGTACTCGCGCAAGCCATCACCGATGAAGTTGAATGCCAGGACGGTCAGTACGATGGCGATGCCGGGAAAGATCAGGACGTGCGGCGCGGCCTGCAACCTGTCCAGCCCGCGCGCGTCTTCGATCATCACGCCCCAGGAGGGAGCGGGCGGCGGGACTCCGAGCCCGAGGAACGAGAGCGATGCTTCGGCGAGCACTGCGCCCGCCATGCCCAGACTCGCCTGCACGATGAGAGGCTGAATCGCGTTGGGCAGGATATGGACGAAGAGTATGCGCAGGTCGCCCGCGCCGAGCGCACGCGCCGCCTGCACGAAATCATATTCGCGTATCTTCAGCACCTGCCCGCGAATCAGCCGCGCGTAACCGACCCAGCCGATAATGCAGAGCGCGAGGATCAGCTTGTTCAGCCCCGCGCCCAGAAAGGCTACGAGCGCGATAGCCAGGAGCAGGCCGGGAAAAGCCAGAAACACGTTGAAGACGTAGCCCGACATGAGCCGGTCGATCCACCCGCCGAAGTATCCCGCGAGCGCGCCTAAGACCGTCCCGACGACCGCCGAGACGAGGACCACCACGATGCCCACGCGCAGGGAGATCCGAGCCCCGTAGACCACGCGCGCAAAGACATCGCGCCCTAAGGCGTCCGTGCCGAACCAGTGCTCGGTCGACGGCGGCAGGTAACGCATCGGCAGGTTGATCGTCGCCAGATCCTGCGTCGCAATCCACGGCGCAAAGAGGGCCACGAACAGCAGCACGCCGACGATGATGAAGCCTAAGATAGCGAGACGATTCATAATGATTTTGGACTTTGGTCTTGGGGCTTTGTTCTTTGCACGCTTTTCAAATTTGAATGATAAAGGTCAAGCTTGAGCAGACATCAAAGACCAAACTCCCAAGACCAAAGACCGTTTTTTTCAATCACGAAACTCTGATTCGCGGATCGAGCCAGCGATAGATCATGTCGGTCAGCGAGTTCGCCAGGATATAAGTGACGCTGATGACGAGCACGCAGCCCTGCACGAGGCGGTAGTCGCGCTTGCCGATGCCGTCGTCGATCAGGAGCAGTCCCAGGCCCTGCCAGCTAAAAATCTTTTCCGTGATGATCGCGCCCGCCAGCAGCACGCCGAGCTGCAAGCCCAGAATGGTGACGACCGGAATCAGGCCGTTCTTCAGGACGTGCTTGTAGATCACCTTGCGCTCGCCGAGTCCCTTCGCGCGCGCCGTGCGAACGTAGTCTTCTCCCAGCTCTTCGATCACGGACGAACGCACCATGCGCGTCAGGATCGCGGAGAGCGCCGCGCCCAGCGTCACGGCCGGCAGCACAATGTCCTGCCACTCTTCGCTGCCCGTCGGGGCAAACCATCCGAGCTTGACCGCGAAGACGTAGACCAGCATCGGGCCGATGACGAAGCTCGGCAGGCTGATGCCGATGAGCGCGACGACCGATGAAAAGTTGTCGATCCACGTCCCGCGATTGCTCCCCGCCACGACGCCGAGCGGAATCGAGATGGCGACCGCGATCAGCAGCGACGCTAAGGCCAGCTCGATGGTCGCCGGATAACGCAGCAGGATCAAATCCATCACCGGCTGATCCGTGCGAAAAGAGCGCCCCATGTCTCCCTTGAGGAGCGCGACCCAGTAGTCCACATAACGATTGTCCGCGCCGTGCCACGCGAAATGGCGCGCGCCCCCTGCGTCCTCCGGAAAAGAGAAGAAGAAGGGCGGGCGGTCGAGGCCGTGGTGCGCGCGAAATTGTGCGATCTGTTCGGGCGTCGCCTGATCGCCGAGAATCGCCACCGCCGGATCGCCCGGCACCAGCTCGATGAGCAGCGTCACCAGCGAGACGACCGTCCACACGACGAGGAGCAGGAGCCCCACGCGTCGCAGGAAACCGAAGATGTGATGTTTAAACGAACCCAAGCCTGAATTCTCAAACACTTAAAGAGGAGAGTGGAAATCGCGTGTGGATAATAGCATATAAAAAATGTAGCCCGACAGGCTTGACCAAATTTCCCTGCACGTCGGCCCCGACAACCTACGAGCAAAGTCCGTTGGCAACCCTCTCGGACTACGTTTGTGGCTGCGCCGGCCTGGTTGAGGCTGTGCGGCAGCCGAGTTTGTGGTTAGCTGCGGCCTGTTTTGGTCCCCAGATGAAGGGCCGCGATGCCGCCTGTCAGATTCTTGTATTCCACCTCCTCGAAGCCGACCTCGCGCATCAAGCTGGCGAGACGCTTCTGGTCCGGAAAACGCGAGACAGAGTCGGGCAAGTATTCGTACGCTGCGCGCTTGCCGCTGACGATGCCGCCAATGCGCGGCAGCACGCGTGTGAAATAGAGTTGGAACAACGTGCGAAAGCCCGGCACGACCGGAGTCGAAAATTCCAGAATCGCGGCGCGTCCCTGCGGCTTCAAAATCCGCCGGAGTTCCTTCAAGCCGCCCTCGACGCTCGACAAGTTTCTGAGGCCGAAAGCGATTGTCACGGCATCGAAAGCATCAGACGCGAACGGGAGGTTGAGCGCATCTCCTTCGACAAAAGGAATCTCAGGCCGCCTGTGCCGTGCGGCCTTGCGCGCTGCGATCTCAAGCATCGGGCGACAAAAGTCTGTGCCCGTCACGCGCGCCCGTCCGGCTTCGGCCAGTACGAGCGACAGATCGCCCGTCCCACATGCCACGTCCAGCGCACGTGCTCCCTCTCGCGCCAGCACCGGCTGAAGCCTCTCGGCCACCAGCCTGCGCCAGCGCTTGTCTATGTTGCCGGACAGGACATGATTCAAGAGATCATAGCGTCCGGCGATGCCCGCGAACATCTCGCGCACGCGCGCGCCATGCTCGCTCAAAGATGCCTTACTGTGCTCTGCACTCATTAAATCAGTTTCGACGAATGGATGGTTGCGAACGGCTTGCGATAAGTTTGTAAATCGGCTACGGGCTTTTCGTGAGCGGCGCGACGGGCGACGGCGCGGGCTTGGCCGGTGTCGTCTCGCCGAGGACTTCGACCTTTCCGACGTGCTCCAGTTCCGCTCTGAGCTGCGCAGAGTTGCCGACGGCGATGGTCGCGAACTGCGCTTCGCGAAAGAGCCGCGCGGCCACGCGCTGGATGTCGGCCGCCGTCAGTTTGGAGAGCGCGCGCGTCATGTCCGCGTTGTT
>JAFBAJ010000371.1 GCA_019247865.1 Acidobacteriota bacterium | reverse complement strand
GAAGAACGTTTTTGCTGCGTTTTGTGGGCACAGGGTGCAGCTTTTCAGTTTCACTTGGAGGGGAATAATTATTTTTGGATTGACCGTATGAAGCCCGTTCTCCAGGCACGACACGCGCGACGAACGCTCTCGCTCCTTTTCTCTCTCCTCTTAACGCTATCGTTCGCATCGCAAAACTATCTTCTGACGGCGCAGACCAGCGAGCCCGCACCTGCCGCGGCGAAGTCCGCCTTCCGGCTGGAGCGCACGCAGGTCGCAGGTGGAGGAGAGCTCCTGACTATCTTCGGGAGCCTCGACGGTCTGCCGCACGAGGGCGTGCAGGCGGCGGAAGTCCCGCTCGTCTCGCTCCTGCGCGACACGCTGGGCGACGAAAATCCTGAGAATGATCGCCTGCGCTATCTCTGGATGCTGACCTACACGAAGCCGACCTTCTGGCAGAAGATGGCGGGCGCGGTTCCCTTCCTCTACACGCGCGTCGGCAACAAAAAGAGCGCGGCCAAAGACTCTCCGCCGCCCGCCGTGATCGATCTCGCGGCGACCGAGCAGGAGGTCTGGCAGAAGTTTTTCTGGACGGCTCTGCAAAGCTTCGTCCTCGATAGCTACGGCATCCCTTTGAAGGCGGCTTCGCGCACGTACCGGCGCAACATCGGCGATTATCGCAAGGCGCATGTCGCGCGCGCGCTCGCCATTCTCTCGCTCTACGAATCGGCCAACGGCGGGACGCAGCTCTTCACGGCCTCCGAGATGCACGACATACAGGCGCGACTGATGCTGACTGAAAAGACCCTGGGCGGCATCGTGGACGACATCTACCTGCAACGCGTCTATGAGAAGCAGACGACTTTGGCGAAGGACGTGCGCGGGCATAACTGGGAGCTGCTACGCCAGCACGCAGAGGCGCAGGGACTCTACTTCGAGCCGCTGGAGCTGCCCGACGGGAGCGCCACGCACGCCATGCTCTGGGTCGCGCGCCCTGATCTGGTGAAGTTCAAAGACAGAGCTTTCAAGTCACGCTTTCTCAATATCTCGAACCCGTGGCGGGATGAGCGCCTGCGTTACTGGGAGGGCTATTACGAGACGCGCTATTTCGACGAAGAGAATCGCCCCGTCGAGAAAGAGACGCCGGGTGCACGTCCGGTGCAGATGATTCCGCTCGCGCTGTACGGGCTCGATCATCCTAAGATTCCGATCCTGCTCGTGGATTTTCGCAACTCTTTCAATCCGAAAGAGCGCGAGATGTCGCGGCGCGTGATCGAAGATGTAGCGAAGAACATTCTCTCGCTCTCGAAGTTCGGCGACATCCCTTATTTTCTGGGGCGCACGGTCTACGATTTTGTGACCGGCAGGCGCGGAATGGACATCAACCAGCCGACACGCCTGCGCACCTATTCGCAACTCAAGCTGCTGCTCTCGCTGAGCGCATCGCTGGAGCCGGAGTTGCGCGATGAGATCAGCCAGCGGCTGGAGCGCGTCTCTTTGAACCCGCTCGAAAACGGCATGGAGGCGGAAGCGAAACTGGCGCGCGAGCAGTACGCGGCGCTGCTCTCTTACGCGCAGCGTGCGGACGGACTGCCCGCACAGCTCGCGCGGGACAGGCGCGCGGAGATGGTTCCGCTCAAGCACGGCAAGACCGGACAGGTGTTCTTTCGTCTCAGCAACCTGTTGACGTTCGGCATCTACACGCATCGCGAGGAGGCCACGCCGCAGATGCTGGAGCAGATGGAGCTGGCGCGTCGCCTCTCTTATCACGAGCGATACCTGCGCGAAGTGGCGCGCTCCAGCCCCGTCATCGAGGTCGTCTGGAACATGGACGAGGTGCGGCGCTCTTTGCAGTTCATCGCGGAGAACGGACAGCAGGCGAGCAGCAGGACCGCGAAGGCCGTCGCACAGATCTTCCAGCGCACGGAGGACGCGGAGGCGCGCAGGCTCTGCCTGGCCGGGCTCTATCGCATCAACAACGAGGCGGCCAAGAAAGAGATGCTGGCGCTCTATCGCAACGATCAGGTAGCGAGCACGTGGCGGCTGCTCATCGCAGAGCACCTGCGCAACGCGATGCGCGAAGAGCAGCGCATCAATCCTAAGGACGCGAAAGTTATTTTGAGCATGGTCGGTCAATGAAGTATTTAAGCTTTAAAAAATTGTTGACCTCGTGGCTGGCGGCGACGGCGCTCGTGCTGCTCTTCACTTCCGCCGTGGCGGGGCAGGCGCGGCGGCTCGTGGTAGTCAAGGTGGACGGGTTGCCGTACCACATGATCGATCGTTTCGTGCACGAGCGGAATCCGCGCACGGGCAAGAGCCAGTTGCCCTGGATGGAGCATGTCTTTTATCAACAGGGCTCGCGCGTCGAGAATTTTTATACGCGCGGCCTCAGCCTCTCCGGCCCGTCGTGGGCGATTCTTGACACCGGGCAGCACGCGCAGATCAAGGGCAACGTCGAGTTCGACCGTTACACGCTGCACACCTACGACTATCTCAACTTCATTCCCTACTGGCTGGAATACGCCGGACAGAAGCGCGTGGACATGCCGGGCGTGGAAGTCCTGGACGAAATGGGGACGCCGCTGCTCCTCGACGCGTATCCGTATGACGAGCGGTACATGAGCTTTCAGCTCTACCAGCGCGGGACGCGTTGGACGACGCTAGAACGCGGCCTGAAAAATCGCTTCACGACGCGCACGCCGCGCGAGTTGGTGGACGAATGGACGATGGGCCTCGAAGTGCGCAACGTCGTCCTCGACCAGTTGGAGCGCGAGCTGATCGAGAAGCTCAACGACCCGCGGATACGCTATCTGGATTACTACACGACGGAGTTCGATCATCGCGTCCATCACAATCAGGACGCGGCGTCGCAGCTCCTCGCGTTGCAGGAACTGGACGCCGTCGTCGGACGCATCTGGACGGCGATTCAGAAGACGCCGCAGGCGGACGAGACGGCGATGGTCATGGTCTCGGATCACGGCATCAACACGGACGAGAGCGTCTACAGCCAGGGCTACAATCTGGTCAAGCTGCTCGGCAGCGCGCCGGGAGGCGGACATCACGTCATCACCAAGCGCAGGCTGCTCCTCGATTATTCGATCAAAGGCTTTTACCCGCTCGTGCCTTTGATTACCACGACGACGCAGGACTCCTATTATCTGAAGGGACAGAGCACTGCTTATCCGACCGCGCTGCTCGACTTTGACGGGAACGAGCGAGCCTCGATACACCTGCGCGACAGCGACCTGAATCTGCTCCACATGCTGCTGCAGGAGCTTCAGCGCGGCAATCTCAAAGAGCCACTGCGGAGCGCGGTCAAGGAGACCTTTTTCCGCACGCTCGATCGCCGCCGTGCCGAATGGGAGGACGATGTCGCGGGCCTCAACGAAGAGCTCGCGGCGTTGCGCCGCTGGATCGCGGAGCAGCAGGCCATCGTCGCCAAACAGCCTAAGAAGTGGACGAAGGCCGATTCCGACGCCGGGCTCGACCTTGAAGCACGCCGCGTGAGCGCGCGTATGGATTCGGCCATCGGAGACGAGCGCAGCTACACGGAATACCTGCGCACGCTGACGAACCTGCTGGCGCTCAGACGCGAGAGCTTCGACGCGTCGAAGCTCAAGATCGAAGATGTCATCGCCAAAAACGGGATGGGCGACCGCAACAACATCTATGAGCTGCAGAACTACGCGGTCGGCATCGCGCCCGGCGGATTGCAGCCCGGCGGCGACGGCGCGCTGGACAT
>JAFBAJ010000164.1 GCA_019247865.1 Acidobacteriota bacterium | reverse complement strand
CACGACCAAGCAGCGCGGGCGCGGAACGGGCCTCGGCCTCGTCGTCGTCAAGCAGGTCATGCACGAACACGGCGGCGGCATCGAAGTCGAAAGCGAGCCCGAACAGGGCTCAATCTTCCGGCTCCACTTCCCCGGCATGCAAGAGGTCGCCACAGAGACACAGAGACACGGAGATGAAAAAAGCACACAAGCGGTCTAATTATTCTGAGAGACTTTTAATGTCTCTGTGGCTCTGTGTCTCTGTGGCTATTTTTGTTTGAGGATAGAAGAGGAATGAAACGGATTCTGGTGGTGGATGATGACCGCGCTTCGTGCGATCTGCTGCGCGAGATTTTTGTGACGCACGGGTGGAGCGTGGAGACCGCGCAGACGCCTGAGAGGGCTTTGGAGCTGGCGGCGCGCGAGAAGTTTGACCTGCTCGTGAGCGATGTCAATCTGGAGTCGGCCAAGTCGGGCTTGGACCTCCTGCAAAACCTGCGCGAACAGTGCCCTGTGATTCTCGTGACCGGCTTCGGCTCGCTCGAAGCGGCGGTCGAAGCCTCGCGCGAGGGCGCGTGGGATTTCATCTCCAAGCCCTTCAAGGTCGAAGAGGTCGTCGCCACCGCGCGCCGCGCGATGTCCCTCAAGGACGACACGCAATCCAAAGTCGCCGAAGCCATCGAAAATTTTACAGCCAGTTATGAGGACGCGGGCCTCACGGGTCGTTCGCCCGTGATGATCGAGTTGTACAAAGAGATCGCGCGCGTGGCTCCGGCTCGCTCGACGGTGCTCGTGGTCGGAGAATCCGGGACAGGTAAAGAGCTGGTCGCGCGTGCCATCCATAAACATAGCCCACGCGCCGCGGCTCCCTTTGTGCCGGTCAACTGCGGCGCGCTGACGGAGGCTTTGCTCGAAGCGGAACTGTTCGGCCACGTCAAAGGCTCTTTCACGGGCGCGACCACGGATCGCAAAGGATTGTGGGAAGAGGCCGCTGGCGGCACGCTCTTTCTGGATGAGATCGGCGAGACGAGTCCGGCGATGCAGGTCAAGCTCCTGCGCGCTTTGCAGGAAGGAGAAATACGACGCGTCGGCTCGTCCCGCACGACGCTGGTGGACGCGCGCGTCGTCGCCGCCACCAATCGCGATCTCGACAAAGAAGTTAAGGCAGGCACGTTTCGTGAGGACTTGTATTATCGCCTCAACGTCTTCTGCCTGCGCGTGCCGTCCTTAAAGGAGAGGCGCAGCGACATCTCTCTTCTGGCAGAGCGATTTTTGCCCGCCGCCGCCGAAAACGCAGGGCGCGGGCGCTTGCGTTTCTCAACCGAGACGCTCAGGACTTTGACCGCTTACGATTGGCCGGGCAATGTGCGCGAGCTGGAATCGGCCGTCGAATATGCCGCGCTGCATGCACACGGAGTCGAGCTTGCGCCCGAAGATCTGCCCGGCAAGCTGCAATCGAACGAAGTCCGGCAGGCCGCCGCGCGCACGCACCTCACGGCGCTCTATGACGACCTGCCCGCGCTCGACGAGCTGGAACGCAGGTATCTCAAACACGTCCTCGAAACCGTCGGCGGCAACCGCACACGCGCCGCCGAAGTCCTCGGCATAGACCGCCGCACGCTCTATCGCATGGCCGAAAGATTCGGGATCAACCTGGAATAAGTCTCAAGTCCCAGGTCCCAGGTCCCAAGTCTCAAGTCAAAGACAGGTTCTTGACTTGGGTCTTGAGACTTGGGACTTTCCGACCTGGGACTTGCTGTTAATGATTCAGCTCGTCGAGCCGGTGATTGAGGGCGTTGAGTTGGCGGACGGCCTCTTCGAGCGCGCCGCGCTGGATGGCGTGCTCGGCGGCGCTGAGTTCGTTGAGCGTCAGGAGCAGCTCTTTGTTGCCGCCCTCCGGTTGCTGGTTGAGGGCGAGGGCATGATTGGTCGCGGCCTGCGCCTGATGCAGCGCGCGCAGAGCATTCGCGCTCTGCTTCTTCCTGAGATAGACGGTCGCCTCCGCGATATGGTCTCCGACCGTTTCGACCTCCCTGTTCTGTACGGGCAGCGTGCGCGCGAGTGCGACGGGCGTGCCCGCCGGAATGGCCTGGCGGCGCGCGGGATCTATGGTCACAGTTTCATCT
>JAFBAJ010000141.1 GCA_019247865.1 Acidobacteriota bacterium | reverse complement strand
CGGGCTGTCCGGTCTGATTCGCAGCCGGCAGGAGGCTCTGAAGGCCGAGAGCGAGTAGGAGAGTTATTCAATGTCTTCGATCATTGATGTCAGCCATACGGTCGAGCATGGCCTGATTACTTACAAGGGACTGCCCGCGCCCGTGATGAGCGATTTTCTGAGCCGCGAGGCTTCGCGCTCGCATTACGCGAGCGGGACGGAGTTTCATATCGGCCGCATCGAGATGGTCGCCAACACGGGCACGTATCTCGACTCGCCCTTTCATCGCTACGCGGACGGGCATGACCTCTCCGAATTGCCGCTCGAATCTTTAGCCAACCTCCCGGCCGTGACGATCCGTGTGAGCGATGAAGAGCGTGCTGTTCAGGCTTCTGCCTTTGACGGCCTGAGCTTGCGCGGGCATGCCGTCATCATTCACACAGGGTGGGCGCGGCACTGGGGCAGCGAGAGCTACTTCGAGGGCCATCCGTTCGTGACGAGAGAGGCGGCAGAGGCTCTGGTTGAGATGCAGGTTGCGCTCGTCGGCATTGATTCCTACAACATAGACGACACGGCGGACGCGACGAGGCCCGCGCATTCCTTACTGCTCAGGGCCAACATCCCGATCGTCGAACACCTGTGCCGGCTGGAAGCTCTGCCGGAGAGCGGCTACAGGTTCTTCGCCGTACCGGTCAAGGTCAAAGCGTTCGGCACGTTTCCCGTGAGGGCTTTCGCGCTCGTTGATTAAAGAGGACACGATAGCGTCAACGTCAGTGCCGCCTGCGGTGCTGACCTGGGGTTTCGATGGAGGGAGTTCGCTTCGCGCGCAGGCTGTGGTCGGAGTGGAAGCGCCTGGGGCTTCCGCTGGCGGAGCAGCGCGTCGTCGTCGCAGTCTCCGGCGGCGCGGATTCGACGGCGCTCCTGCTCGCGCTCGACGAGCTGAAGCGTGCGGGCAGGATTTCGTTAAAGGTTACGGTCGCACATCTCGATCACGGCCTGCGCGGTGAAGCGGGCGAGAGCGACGCGCGCTGGGTCCACGAGCTGGCGCGTGGGTTGGATTATGAAGTCGTGCTTGGCGAGGCGGACGTGCGCGGGCGCGCGTCTGGCGAGAGGGACAATCTGGAGCAGGCCGCGCGGCGTGCGCGTTACGAGTTTCTGGCCGAGACGGCGGCGCGTGTCGAGGCGTACGCAGTCCTGACCGCGCACACGATGGACGATCAGGCGGAGACGCTCCTGCTGCGGTTGATGCGCGGGAGCGGGCTTGACGGCCTGGGCGGGATGGAGCCCGTGCGCGCTCTGAGTGAAGAGACAGAGGTGCTGCTCGCAAGGCCGCTCCTCGGCTGGGCGCGGCGTGCCTGGACGGAAAAGTACTGTCGTGAGCGCGGCGCGGATTTTCGCACGGATGCTTTGAATGAGGATGAGAGCTTCGCGCGCGTGCGTGTGCGGAAAAAGCTGCTGCCGCTGATGCAGACCTTTAACGGGCGCGCGGTCGAGGCCCTCGCGCGGACGGCCGAGCTGTTACGTGCGGATGCGTCCGCGTTGCGTGCTGCGGCGCAGGAGTTATTGTTGGCCGCGACCGATGAGGCGGAGACATCCGGCGCGGCCTGCCTGCGCGTAAATGTGTTGGCGGGCGCAGACACGGCGGTGCGCCGTCGCGCTCTGCGGCTCTGGCTGGCATCCGCGCGCGGCGACCTGCGGCGGCTTGAGCTGGCGCATCTGTTGGCGGTGGAAAGGCTGGTCTCAGGGACGCGCGGCGGACGCGTCGCGGAACTGCCGGGCGCGGGCTCCGTCCTGAGAAAGCGCGGGCGGCTCTTCTTTCACACTGAAAAGGTTGAAAAAGAGGAGTGAAGGCGTCTAAAATCAAAGACGTGCCGCCGCCGCCACTCTTGCGCGCGCAGGCGGTTTTCAATTTGTGTGCGGCTTTTGAAGGATAAAAGATGGCTGAGCAGGTCGTAGAGGTTTACAGCGCGGCGTTGATCGCCGGACGGATCGAGTCGCTCGCGGCTGAGATCAACGCCGCTTATGAGGGACGCGAGCTCTCCGTGCTCTGCGTTCTCGAAGACGGTTTTGTCTTTCTGGCAGACCTCCTGCGCGCCCTGCGAACGCCGCTCCGCACGGCTTTTCTGCGCTATCAGCATCAGACGCTCGCGGGAGTGCAGGATCTCTCCTTCAGCACGCAGATGGATTTGACCGGGCGCGACGTGCTGCTCGTCGAAGGCGTGATGGACACGGGCGTGACGCAGGAATATCTGATCAAGCAGTTGGAGGCGCGCGGGGCCGGGAGCGTCAAGCTCTGCGTCCTGCTCGATAAGCCGGAGCGCAGGCGCGTCGCGCTCGTGCCCGACTGGCGTGCCTTTGAAGCGCACGAGGGCTATCTCTTCGGGTACGGGCTGGGGTTTCAGGAGCGCTGGCGCGAGCTGCCTTTTCTGGCGACTCTGCCCGCCGGAAAGGCCGAGCAGAAGGCCGAGCCGGAGGGCTGAAAGGCTCGTTTCGGCGCGCGGGGCAAAAGAGCGCAACTTGCGTCGTCGCAGGGGCATCTAAACTCAGCTTTGTTGGAATTTAACGGATCAGTCGGCTCCCCCACGACAAAGCATGGAGGATTCTGGGAGCGACAAAAGATGGCGGATGGGTTATCATCCTTCATCGGAGGCAAGGAAAGATTTGAGTTCTACTGCTAGACAAATAATTTTCTGGTTGTTCATCGTCGTCGGTGCGCTGCTGCTCTACAAATTTCTCGCCAACCCGCCGGGAAAGAGCGCGCAGGAGCTCTCCTACACGCAGGTCGTCTCGAAGCTCAAGGACAAACAGCTCAATGAGCTGACCATCAAGCAGGCGCAGATCGACCTCGTTGACACGAGCAACAATAAATTCTACTCGCCGGTGGATGCCGGGGATTACGAAGCCAAAAAGACGCTTCGCGACCTCGCCACGGAAATGGGCGTCTCCGTCAAACAGGAGCCGAGCAGTAACGGCATCTTCTGGACGGCGCTCATCACCTGGGCTCCCTTTCTGCTGCTGATCGGATTCTGGATCTTCATGCTCCGGCAGATGCAGTCGGGCGGCAACAAGGCCCTGAGCTTTGGCAAGTCGCGCGCGAAGCTGCTCAATAACCAGCAGAAGCGCGTCACGTTCAAGGACGTGGCGGGCGTCGAAGAGGCCAA
>JAFBAJ010000020.1 GCA_019247865.1 Acidobacteriota bacterium | reverse complement strand
CGTCGGCAGTTTGTCTACGTCCTGCGCCACAGCCAGTGAGGCGAAGCACAAGCTTGAAACAAGCAGCCACAGAACTCTTCTCATAAAAGCCTCCATCAGTTTGGTTTCGTAAACAGGATTGCCGCGCCCGGATTAACTCGCGCCTTTCGCCTCCTGCCACAGCTCTTCCATCTCATCCAGGGTCGCGGCGTCGAGGGCGCGTCCGCGTGCTTTGAGTTGTTGTTCGATGTAGCGAAAGCGCCGGCGGAACTTGCGGTTGGTGACTTTGAGCGCGGCTTCGGGTTCGAGCTGCAGGTGGCGTGCGATGTTGGTGACGGCGAAGAGGACATCTCCCAGCTCTTCGCGGACGCGTGCAGCTTCCGTCTCTTCCGATTCTTTGTGCTCGCGGATCGCCGCGCGCAGCTCTTCTATCTCTTCGTGCAGCTTGTCGAAGATGTCTTCGAGGCTCTGCCAGTCGAAGCCGACGCGCGCGGCCTTGGTCGAGAGCTGATGAGCCTCCATCAGCGCGGGCGCTTTCTGCGAGATGCCGTCGAGCAGCGAAGAGTCTTCGGCGGCTCTATCTTTCCCGGCGGCGCGTTTCTCTTCGGCCTTGATCGCCTCCCAGTTGCGCAGGACTTCGGCCGCGTCGTCCGCGCGCGCGTCCGCGAAGACGTGCGGGTGGCGGCGCACCATCTTCGTGTGAATCGCGTCGGTGACATCATCAATCGCAAAGTCGCCGCGCTCCGACGCGACCTGCGCGTAGAAGACTATTTGAAAGAGCAGGTCGCCCAGCTCGTCGCGCAGCTCTGCCGGGCGGCCTTCGCGCGCCTCTTCCACCGCCTCGAAGGCTTCGTACGCCTCTTCAAGCAGCATCGGCGCGAGCGTCGCGTAGGTCTGCTCCCTGTCCCAGGGGCATCCTTCGGGCGAGCGCAAACGCGCCATCAACTTCACCAGACCATCAAATGTAGCCATCAGATTAAGTCCCAAGTCCCAAGTCTCAAGTCCCAGGTCGGTGATGTAGAGTCTAAGCCCTTACAGCTTCTCTTCCAAGTGAAGGAAGACTGGGACTTGAGACTTGGGACTTGGGACTGTTACCATTCCGCATCATGAGCGAAGAACAATCGAATTTCAAAATCACAGATCGTCGTCTCTTTAACCCGGACGGCACGCCGCGCGACATCGAGCGCGAACCGGAAGCTGAAACGCAGACCGCAGAGGCCGAGACAGAGACCGCAACGCAAAGCTCTGCCGCCGCTGCTCCGGCAGAGGCGCAGAGCGAGACGGGAGCCGAAGTGGAGAGCGTCAGCGAACGCGAGGCCGCGCCGCCCGATGAAGCGGCCGAATTCGGCGACGAGGCGGAGCTGCCGGGCGCGCACGATCCCGCGAGCTTCATCAACTTTCTGATGTCCATCGCCTCGAACGCAGCCTCCGCGCTCGGCATGATGGAGCATCCTGTGACGGGCGAGCGCGGCGTCGACCTGCCGCTCGGCAAGCACTGGATAGACATCCTCGGCATGTTGCAGGAGAAGACGCGCGGCAACCTGCTGCCGCAGGAGCAGCAGCTCTTCGAGGGCCTGCTGGCAGACCTGCGCATGCAGTACGTCTCGCTCACGCAGAGCCAGCCGCGCGCGCCGCGCGGCTTCACCGGGCGCGACATCATCGGCGGGAAATAAGCAGTGGTCAGAACTCAGTGGTCGGCGGTCAGTGAAAAGCTGACTGCTTCTGACCACTGACCACCGACCACCGGCCACCAGAATGAAGCTGACTTTTCTTGGGACGGGCACTTCGACCGGAGTGCCGTCCATCGGGTGCGATTGCGAGACGTGTACGTCCGAGGATGCGCGCGACAAGCGGCTGCGCGTCTCGGTTTTGATCGAGCACGCGGGGCAGACGGTCATCGTCGACACGTCCGCGGACTTTCGCCAGCAGGCCCTGCGGCAGGGCATACGGCGGCTCGACGCGGTGCTCGTCACGCACTGCCACGTCGATCACATCTTCGGCCTCGACGACATCCGCCCCATCAACTTTCGTCACGGCGCGCTCGGCCTCTATGCCAACGCCGTCGCGTGGCGAGACATTCGCCGCATCTTCAAATATATCTTCGAGCCTTCGCATTACGGCGGCGGGCTGCCGCAGATCATCCCGCACACGGTCGAGCCGGGCGCGCGCTTCTGTCTCGGCAAAGGGTTGGAGATCACTCCGCTCGAAGTGATTCACGGGCGGCTGCCGGTCATCGCCTATCGCTTTAACGACTTCGCCTACGCCACAGACCTGAGCGAGATTCCGCGCGCGACGCTGGACGGCCTGCGCGGCCTGGACGTGCTGGTGATCGACTGCCTGCGCCTCACGCCGCACGCCACGCATCTCTCGCTGGAACGCGCGCTCGCCTATATCGAGGAGCTGCGGCCGCGTCGCACCTACCTGACGCACATCGCGCACGACATCAAACACGCGCGCGACTCAAAGCTTCTGCCCGCGGGCGTCGAGTTCGCTTATGACGGACTGGTAGTGGATGATGAGAGATAGAGTTCTGTTGGTCTTTGGCCTTTGGTCTGAGGTCTTTGATGTCCGGCTCAAGGTTGAAATGCGTGCAAAGGCCAAAGCACAAAGACCAAAGACCTGATCTTTTATGAAACTTTTTCACGGCACGGATAACGCGAAGATCGCGCGGCCGACGGTGCTCACGCTGGGCGTCTTTGACGGCCTGCACCTCGGTCATCAGCTCATCATGCGGACGGTGGTCGAGCGTGCGCGCTCGCTGGGCGCG
>JAFBAJ010000006.1 GCA_019247865.1 Acidobacteriota bacterium | reverse complement strand
TGGAGAAGTCGCGCGACTTCTCTTACGGCTACACCTACAACACCGACACCAAAGAGAACAAGCGCGTCCCGATGCGTGACATTCCGTCGGCGGCCCCGGCGGGCGCGATCAACTCCAGCGCGAGAGAGATGGCCGAGTGGCTGCGCTTCATGCTGAGCGGCGGCGTCGCCCCCGACGGCAAGCGGCTCGTCTCCGAGAAAAATTTTAATGAGTTCATCTCGAAGCAGATGAAGATCACGGACAAGGTCGGCTACGGCCTCGGCTGGTTTCTGCGCGACTGGCACGGGCACAAGGTGGTCGAGCACGGCGGCAACATCGACGGCTTCAACGCGCAGGTCGCCTTCATGCCCGATCAGAAATTGGGCTTCGTGCTGCTGACGAACATCGGCGCGTCGCCGCTCGGCAGCGATGCGATGGAGGCCGTCTGGTCGAACATCGTCGGCAAGCCCGAACCGAAACAGCCCGCCACGGCTGCCACAGATGCCAATGCCATCATCGACCTCAAGACGGAGGTCGGCACCTACAAGTTCGCCGAGGCGGGCTTTAACGTGGACGTGGCGCTGGTGGACGGCAAGCTCATCCTGACCGTGCCGAACCAGCCCAAGTACACGCTCGAAAGAGTCAGCGGCAATCGCTACAAGCTGACCTATCAGGACCTGGACGGCTTCTACGCCACCTTCCGCCCGGCGAAGGACAATCCGCAGGAGCTGGAAATTTATCTCGAACAGCCGCAGGGCAACTACGTGCTCCCGCGTCTCAAGGCTGACGGACAGGCGACGGACGCCGTCGTCACGGACTCCGTGCCGCTCAAGGATTTGATCGGCACGTACCGGATCGCGCAGAGCAAAGCGACGGTCGAGGTCGCGGAGCGTGACGGCAAGGTCTCGCTGCTCGTGCCGGGCAATCCGCCGCTCCCGCTGGTCGAAAAAGCGTCGGGCACCTTCTCGCTCGGAGAGTTGCCGGAAACCTACAAGCTCAACGTCAAACGCGACGCGGCGGGCAAGCTCAGCGCCATCGTCGTCACACAACCCGAAGGCGTCTTTACCTTCGAGCGCGACACGGCCTTCGTCTCGCCGATTTCGGTCGAAGAACTGATGACCAAAGTGATCGCGGCGACGGGCGGCGAGAGCCTGCGTAAGCATCACTCGATGGTGACGATGATCGACCTCGACTTCATACATCAGGGCATACAGGGCGAGGGCACAGTCTGGGCCAAAGCTCCCGGGATGCAGGCGACGGACGTGACCTTCATCGCGCTCGGCAAAAAGATCGCGACCTCCTACGAGTATTTCGACGGCACACGCGGAGGACAGGACACGAGCTTCACTCCGTCCGAAGAGTTCACGGGCAAGCAGCTTGCCGCCGCCAAGCTCGGCGCAGATTTTTATGGCCTGCTGAACTGGAAGACGCTCTTCAAGTCTGCCGAGATCAAGCGAATGGAGAAGGTCGGCGACGAAGAGACCTATGTCGTCGTCCTCAAGCCGGAGGGGAGCAACCCGGTCACGCTCTATGTTTCGACCAGGACGTTCCTGCCCGTCCGGCGCGACACCATCTACTCGACCAGCGATTCGAGCGGCATCGAGCTGCCGGTGGTTGAAACCTACAGCGATTACCGCTCGGTCGACGGCGTCATGCTGCCCTTCCTGTCGGTCTCGAAGAACATCGCACAGGGCGACATCGTGACCAAGATCAAAGAGGTCAAGTTCGACGTGGACATCCCCGACACGGCCTTTCGCTCCCAGGCAAAAAAATAGGGTGAAGGGAAAAGGGTGTAGGGTGTAGGAAAAAGCAACTCGCTTTTCCTACACCCTTTTCCCTTCACCCTCTCTTTTCGGTAGGGGGTCAGTTTCAAAAACAATTTCACGCAAAGGCGCAAAGACGCAAAGAAAAGTTTCATAGTTTTCCTTTGCGTCACCAGCGCCTTTGCGCGAGATTCTTTTGTTTGAGTTTTCAAATTGACCACTGCCGAGATTTCAAATCGCATCGAGGCTCAGGCGGCGGGGGGAGCGGCGGAGCAGGAGGCGTGCGGTGGTTCTCTCGGGCGCGCGCGGCAGCGAGAGGCGGATGATGAAGGTCGCGCCCTCTGCGGTCCTGATGAGCTGTGTGCCGCCGCCGTCCACCCATTGCCGGATGAGATAGTTGGCGCTGCGTAAGGCTTTCGGATCCAGGCCGCCCTCGATCATCGTCAGCGTCCGGCGGCAGGCCATGCACCAGGCCAGGCGGCGCTCGCGCTCGGTCACGAGCAGCATCAGATCGGCCTGACAGTCTGCGCAGCGCGCGACACGCGCTCTCGCCTCCGTCAACACCAGCACGCGGTTCATCGAACATGCCATCGGATCAACTCTCTTTCTTCTATAGAGAAGAGAGCGGCGACTCCAAATGCTCGCCGCTCTCTTTCCAGCGCCCGGCTTCATCTACGAACGTTCATTGCCTCGCATCAATGAACATTCGTGTTCGGCACGGGCACATCGCCGCTCGCGCCAAAGTTCACGGCGCGGAGCGTTCCGGTCTGGCTGCGCAGCACATAGAACGTGCCGTCCGAAGGACGAAAGACAGCGACATCCGTCTTGCCGTCCGAGTCGTAATCGCCGGGCACCGCCAGGTCGCCCGCCGCGCCCCAGACCTGCGTCAGGAGCGTGTTATCGGAGCTGCGACGGATGTACCAGCTGCCCGTCGCGGCGCGGTAGACGGCGATGTCCGCGAAACCGTCGCGGTCGTAGTCGCCGGGCACGACCACGTCCTGCTCGTTGCCCCACTGGACGGCCATCAGAGCGCCGTCCGAGCTGCGACGGATGTAGAAGTAAGCGGTCGGCGAGCCCACGTTCTTGCGAAAGACAGCGATGTCGGTCCGCCCGTCTCCATCGTAATCCGCGGGCGCGGGCACGTCTCCGGCCTGTCCCCACTGGAATGACTGAAACGCGCCGCCGATGCCGTTCGTGAAAATATAGAAGGTCGAGTTGGACGGGCGATAGACGGCAAAGTCCGTCAGGTCGTCGCCGTCGAAATCGCCCTGCAACGGCACATCGCCGTTGAGGCCCCACTGCTTGGCTCCGACCGCGAGATCGGTGCTGCGTAGATAGTAGAAGGTGCCGTTCGAGGGACGCCAGACGGCGATGTCCGCCTCCTGGTCTCCGTCAAAGTCGCCGGCGACGGGCACGTCTCCGTTCTGCCCGAACTTCTGCGTCCGGAAGCAGCAGCTCGTGCCGTTGCTCGCGGACTGCTGGATGTACCAGGTGTTGTTGCTCGGCCGGTAGACGGCGAAGTCCGTCCAGCTCGAAAGGTAGTAGTTGAACTGCAGGCCGCTCTCGGCGTTGTTGACTTTCCAGTTGAGAAGGAACGTGCCCGTTCCGTTGTTAAAGCCATCGACGGCGATGTAATAGGTCGTCCCGGCCGTGGCTGCGAAAGTCACGCGGCTGGTGTTGGTCAGCGGCGCGTCGTCGTTGGAGGTAATCTCGGTCAGGCTATTGACGGCCGCGCCCGTGTAGACCGCCAGGATCGTGTCGTAGTTGCTGCCGCGCGTGTCAAAGGTCATGCTCACGTTGGACGGCGCGACCCAGCTGAACCAGACCGAGTTGATCGGTGTCGCGGCTCCGTGATGATTCGGCTCGCCCGCTTCTCCGGTCGCGCCCACGTTGGTGTCAGAGATGCTGAGAATGCTGCCCGTGAAATTGTAGAGCGAGCGAGCGGCGGCGAAATTGTCGTTCGGCGAAGCCGGGGTCAGCGTGTAGTTGAGCGTAAAGGTTCCGGTCAGGCTGCCGAAGCCTTCAACTTTGATGTAATAGGTCGTCCCGGAGGTGACGCCGAAGGTCATCCGGCTGTAGCCGAACGGGACGTAGCTGCCGTTTTCCGTCAGCTTACTCAGGCTGTCAACCGCCGCGCCGGTAAAGACTGCGATCGGCGCATCGGAGGAGATCGTGCCCGCGCCGTTGGTGTCGATGTTCAGGCTGCCCGTCGAAGGGGCCGTGAACTTGTACCAGACGGAATTCATCGTGCCGCCAGAGACGATGTTCGGCTCGTTCGGCTCGCTCGTGGCCTCGACGTTGGTGCCGCTGACCGAGCCGGAAGCGCCGCTCAGGGCCTGCGCGTTGGCGAAATTGTCATTGGCCGGCGGAGCCGCGTCCGCCTGCTGTCCCTGCGCCGCAACCGGCAGGCCGATCAAAAGCAGTCCCAGTAAAATAGCCAGCGAAATCGCCGCCAGTTTGATATTGCTTGTACTCTCTCTCATTTTTTCTCTCTCCTGAAAATTATTAACTCCTGCCCCAACGAGAGCGAACGATACAGAACAGGCCGCCGGGCCGTCACCACCTGTTTAGGTAGTAACGTTTCCGGCGGCGAAGCTCGCTCCCAAACGGCCTGCGGCCTGCGTCTTAGTGGCTGAGAGAGTCACCACTAAGACGCAGGCCGCAGACCGTAGCCGTCAAACGCTTCACCCGCATCATGCCATTAAAGATTCAGGCGACGCGTTTGACCCGCCATCTTCAATGCACGTTGCTGCGCGCCACCGGATAGTCGCCGGTCGCTCCCCACGACACCGCCGCAGAGGCGCTGATACAGATCAAGCTCAAGAAGAGCATCAACGTCATCGAGAACAACTGCGCGTGGCTTTGTGGTTTTCTCATTTATCTCTCCCGAAATTTTCCGGCCCTCTCTCCAACGCAAGCGAAAATACAGAACAGGCGGCACGCTGGTCACCACCTGTTTAAGTAGTAATCGAAAGGATAGGTTTATTTGATGAGCCGATTCTGGATGGCTTTCGCAACGGCTTCGCTTTTGGAGTGCACCTGTAATTTCTCGTAGATGCGTTTGAGGTGGAAGGAGATGGTGTTGACCGTGACGCCGAGCTCGGCGGCGGCGGTCTTGTAGCTGTGTCCTTCGACGAGGAGCTTCAGGATTCTGGTTTCGTGCGGCGTCAGTTCGTAGTCCGCGCGCTCCGGCGGACGAAAGTCGCGGAAGAGCGTGATCACGCGCCGCGCGACTTCGGGCGACATCGGCGCTCCGCCCGTCGCTGCTTCGCGGAGGCTGTCCATCAATCGCGCGGGCGGCGTCTTCTTCAGAAGATACCCGCACGCCCCTGCGCAGAGGGCGTCGAAGATGCGCTCGTCGTCGTCGTAGACGGAGAGCATCAGGATGGTCATCTCCGGGTACTGCTCTTTGAGGATGCGGATGCCGGTGATGCCGTCCATGCCGGGCAGCCCGATGTCCGAGAGGACGATGTCGGGCACGTTGTGACGAATCTTTTCCAGCGCCTCTTCCATCGAGCGATAACTGCCCGTGCAGGCGTAGCCGTCCGTGCCGCCGATGAGCATCGAGAGCCCTTCGCGAATCGGCTTGAGGTCTTCGATGATGGCGACCCGGATCACGGCCGGCGGTGGTTGTAGCTCCACGATCTCTAATCTCCCACATATTTCTGCGTTCAAAATCAGCTTCTCCTTTGCGTCCTCCAATCCCGGAGGCTCTTGAAAAGAGAGCTTACGCAGTCAACCCCTGCGGCGTCACTACCTATTTGGGTAGCAACTTTTTCAGGCCGCCCAGACGCGTGCGGCGGCCGCTCGCCGGAACACGCAGCGTGACGGTCGTCCCAGCGCCTTTCTCCGATTGCACCACATAGGAGCCACCCAGCGCCAGCGCGCGGCGGCGCATGCTGGCGAGACCGTGACCGCCCATCCCGCTGTGATGGCCGTTGGAAGCGTGCTCGACATCAAAGCCCACGCCGTTGTCTTTGACGAAGATCGTCAGCCAGTCGCCCTCGACCTTGAACTCCAGCTCGGCCTCCGTGCACTGTGAATACTTGACCAGATTATTGACGCTCTCTTTGAAGATCAGATAGACCTCGCGCCTGAAGTCCGCGCCGAGGCGAAGGTCCTTCTCGGAATCCGGCACGCGGAAACGAAAGGCGATGTCGCGCGCGCTCAGGATGTCGCTCGCAAAGCGGCGCATGCGGTGCGAGAGATCGCTCAGGCGGTCGCGTTGCGGATTGATCGCCCACACGATGTCGCTCATCGCGTCCACCATCTCGCGCGAGGTTCCGGCGATGAGCGACAAAGGCTCCGTCACCTTCTCGTTCTCGCGGTCCACGCGCTGGCTGACGACCTCGCTCATGATGGCGATCTGCGAGAGGCTGGAGCCAATGTCGTCGTGCAGGTCTGTGGCGATGCGCGTGCGGACGCGTTCCAGCTCGATGGCGCGCGCGACGCGATAACGCTCGATGGTGTAGACGATAGCGCCGATGATGCAGGCGGCGATAGCCAGAAACCACCAGCGCTGCCAGATGGGCGGCAGGATGGTGAAGCTGATGCTGGCGGGCACGGTCGAAGCCGTCCCGTTCTGGTCGACGGCTCGGACCAGAAAGCGATAGGAGCCGGGCGCGAGGCTCGCCGTCACCGTGCGCTGATCCGTCGGCGCGCTCCAATCACTGTTCGCGCCCTCGAACTTGTACTGGTAACGAACTCTTTCGGCGGCCGCGAAGCCGAGGCCGAAGAAATCTATCTGCAACTGGTTCTGGTTCGGCCCCAGCTCCAGACCGCCGAGCTGCTGTTGTCCCAGCTCCGAGATGAACTGCGGGACGCCCGCGATACGCAGGCCGCTGATGAGCACCGGCGGCGCGGCCTGCTCCGGCTCCTGCTCCGGCGCGAGGCGCGACAAACCCTCGCGCGTGCCGAACCAGATCGAGCCCTGCCGGTCCCTGAAAGCCGCGTGCACGTCGCTCTTCACGAGGCCGTCCGAAGTGCTGAAGCGGCGGATGCGGCCGGTCTGCTGGTCGATCCGATCCACGCCGCGCGCCGTCCCGACATAGAGCCGCCCGAAATTATCTTCCGTAAAGCAGTTCAGATTATCGCTCGAAAGATTCTCCGCGCTCGCGTAGGGAGCAATGCGCGGATGCTCTGCTCCGGGCTCGTCAATGCGCGCGCCACGGTCGCTCGCCGCTACCCAGAGGCGTTGCGCACGATCCAGATAGAGCCCCTGCCCCAATCCGCCCGGCGCGCCGTCGGCCGTGCCGAAAAGCTCGAAGCGATGATTGCGATAGCGCGTCAGACCGCCGTTGTGCATGGCGATCCAGAGGTCTCCCGCCGTGTCCTCCAGCAGAACGTTTGCCCAGTTCGACGCGGGCAGCCCGTCCTGCTCACCATAGCGATGAAAAGTTTCGGTCGCGCGTTCCCAGCGCGTGAGCATCTCCGGCGGATTGAAGCTGCTGATCCAGATGTCGCCGTGCGAGTCCTCGTAGAGCCGCGAGATATAGTTATCGGCCAAGCCCTCCTTCGTCGTGTAGACGGCCTTAGGCCGGACGCGCGCCAGCTCAACGTAACTCTGCACCTTAGGAAAACGATAGAGCCCGCGGCTGGTCGCCACCCACCACTCGCCCGCGTGATCCTGCATGATCTCCCAGCGGCCGGAGCTGGAATTGATGAGCTCCGTCGGCAGGTTCGGATGGATGGCGTTGAACTTTTCGCCGTCGAAGATATTGATGAACCACTTCGCGCTGATGACGCAGAGCGCGCCCGTCGCCTCTTCGAAGATCGAGACGATGTCGGTGCTGCCGAGCCCGTCGCCCGTGCGATACGAGAGCATGCCGTTGCGTATGATCTTCATCGCGCCGCTGGAATCCGTGCCGACCCACAGGTTGCCGTCCGTGTCTTCGACCACGGCGTTGATCTTGTTGCTGAGCCCCTCGGCCGCCGTGTAGTTGCGAAACCGCTCGCCGTCAAAAAGGCTCATCCCGCCGCGCGTCCCGATCCACCAGCGACCGTCCGGCGACTGATAGAGCGCCTGCACGTTGTCCTGCACCAGCCCGTCAGCCGTCGTGAACCAGCGCGCCTCGCCCACTGTCGCAGGCAGGCCGGGCGGCAGCTTGACGGCGTTCGAGCCTTCCGCGCCGCTCTTCCTGAGCACGCGCCAGGGCGGCTGATAGTCGTCCGACTCCTGCTCCGGCGGCAGCGGCATGAGCACGATGAGCCCGGCCTGATAACCGAGCCAGAGCCGCCCGGCTTTATCCAGGCTGAGCTCGTAAACGTAATCGACAGAGTCCGCCGGACTCAGCGGATGATGCACCACGCGCCCATCCGGCAGGCGACGCACGAGGCCGTTGCTCGTCCCGATCCAGAGACTGCCCGCCGCGTCTTCGATCACACGCTGCACCTCTACGCGCCCGTCCTGATGCGACTTGAAATTCAGCTCGACGGGGCGAAACGCGCCGGACGTGTTGCCGCCGTCGAGGACGAAGAGGCCGCCGTCCGTCCCTGCCCAGATATTGCCCGCGCGGTCTTCGTAAAGAGCATTGACGCGATTGCTGGTCGAGGTCTGGCCGACCGGATAGGTGGTGAAGAGTTTGCGCTGCGCCTGCTCGCCGCTCGCGCCATTGGCCGCCGGGTCGAAGCGGCTCACGCCGCCGCCGTTGGTGGCGATCCAGTAGACGCCCGCGCGGCTTTCCAGCAGCTCGTTGGTGCGCGCGAAAGCGATCCCATCCTTGACGCCGTAAGAGGTAAAGCGATAACCGTCAAAGCGGCTCAGCCCGTCGCCCGTGCAGAACCAGAGAAAGCCGTGCGAGTCCGGAGTCACGTCATAGACCTGGTCGTGGATGAGGCCGCTCGCGATGGTGTAGGTCTGAATCGGCAACTGCTCGCACAGGGAGACGGCGGGCCACAAGAGCAGCAGAGACGCTCCCGCCAGCCACGCTCGCAGCCGACCGACCGAATTTGAGATCTCACATTTCAAATTTCAAATTTTGGGTAGGGTCCCGAATTGTTTTTCTCTGCGTACCCTCAGCGACTTCTCTGCGTCTCTGCGTTGAGCTGATGCTGCCAAGTACTCAACGCAGAGGCGCAGAGTTCACGCAGAGCAAGCGCAGAGAGTTGAATTGAGGA
>JAFBAJ010000809.1 GCA_019247865.1 Acidobacteriota bacterium | reverse complement strand
AGGCTTCGTACCTGCACAACGCGCTGTCGAAGACGGTCGAGCGCGCCGTGCGTGAGGGCCTGACGGTCGTCTGTGCGGTCGGCAACGCGGGACACATGCCCGGCCATCCGGTCCTGCCGCCCGCGAGCGCGCCTTCGTGCATCGCCGTCGGCGGGCTCGACGACAAGAACTCACTGAACCGTGCGCGGCGCGGAATGTACCGCTCCTCTTACGGCCCGACCATCGACGGCCTGCAAAAGCCTGAGCTCATCGCGCCCGGCATCTGGGTTCCAGCGCCCATCCTGCCGCACACGCCGACCGCGGAAGAGGCCGCGCTCTTAACCACGCTCGACAACGCGCCGGACGAAGAGCTGCATGCGCTGCTGGCCGCGCATCAGGGACTCGATAAAGACCTGGACGAAGCGCGAGAGCTGCCCGCCTATCTTTTGCGCCAGCTCATCACCATCAAGCTGCACGAAGAGAACGTCATCACACGCCATTATAAGTATGTGGACGGCACATCGTTCGCCGCCCCTATCGTCTCTTCGGTCATCGCGTGCATGCTCGAAGCTAATCCGAACCTCACGCCGCAGCAGATCAAGCGCGTCCTGATCGACACAGCGGAACGCCTGCCCGGCATCGAGGTCGACCGCCAGGGCTGGGGCGTCGTCGCGCCGCGCCGCGCGGTCGAGCTGGCGCTGGCCCTGCGGCCCCTGATCGTCTGAACGTGAGAAAGCGGAGCAGCTAGACAGGTTCCGCATGCGTGTGCCACAATCCGTGCACACACAAGAGACAAAAGCAGAATCAAACGAGAGGAGAGTTTCACAAACTCACATGTCAGAACAAGAGAACGCGCCGGCCGAAAGCGCGCCGGAGAGCACACCGGAGAGCACTGCGACGGAACCGGCCGCGCCCGCAGAGGAGATCACTTATCACGCGGTCGAGAAGGACGGGCAGGTGACCGCCATCTGGGAGATGCAGGGACGCAAACACCTGCGCACCATCGACCCGCGCTCGCGACAGGGACAGGAAATCCTGCGCCTCTACACGGCCGACCATCAGGACGAGCCGGCGGCGACCGGGACGGAATCGAGCGACGCCGCTTCGAGCTAAAAACAATTTCACGCAAAGGCGCAAAGACGCAAAGAAAGCGATTGAAGCTTTTCTTTGCGTCTTTGCGCCTTTGCGTGAACTCTGCTTTTCAAAGCTCGCACACCATCTCGTGCTGCCGGTCTTTCTCGTCGAAGCCGTGCGCGGCGAGCAGCGGCGCGAACATTCCGTCCGACGGCTCGTTGATCGAGCGCAGCGTGTACGGCAGCTCGCAGAGTCCCGCGCACAACTCCTGCGCCGCCCCTTCATCCTCAGCCGCGAGGTCGAGCAGATGCGCCGCGCCTGCGCCCTTTGAGACGAGCAGCGCGTAGGCGCTTGGCGCATCACTGTCGCCCAGATAAAAGCCTCTCGCGCCGTCCGTCGTCAGCAGCGACGGCAGATCGCGCTGCCACGCGGGCGGGCACGCGTGCAGCCGCGCGAAGCTGCGCAGCAGCATCTCCGGCGCAGCTTCAGTTAACTTCGATGTCCGCCCGGAATCCTCCGCCGTCCGCGCGCGTTCGAGGATGAGCAGGTCGCGCGTGACGCTCATCCCGGCGCTCTCGTACAGTTGCCGCGCCGCGACGTTGCGCGCCAGCACCTCCAGACTCAGCCTCTCTAACTCGCAACGCCGCGCCTCGGCGATGAACTCCTGCATCAGCTCGCGCGCCAGCCCGCGCCCGCGCAACTCCGGCACGATGCCAAACCCACCGCACCAGCCAGCTCGCCCGCGTATGCCGAGCAGCGAAACGCCCGCGTACTCTTCGCCGACGTAGGCGAGGAGGGAGTGATGCAGGTCGAGCTGTTCCAGCCGCGCGCGCCGCGCGAACGTCTCGCCCGTGTGCTGCTGCGGATAAAAGTAGCCCCCGAAGGCCGCATTGAAAGCTTCCGCCAGATGTTCGAGCGACAGAGTATCGGCGGATCTGAAAGTCAGCGAACTCATAAATTTTAAGTCACCAGATTACGCGGCTCGCCGCGCACGAAGGCTTCGATGTTGTCGATCAGTTGATCCGCCAGCGCCTGCATCGCCTCATCGCTCGCCCACGCGTTGTGCGGCGTGAGGATAAAGTTCGGCAGCCGCAGTTCGAGCAGCGGATTGCCTCCGCGCGGCGGCTCTTCGCTAAGGACATCGAAGCCCGCGCCGCCGATGCGTCTGTTCAGCAGAGCCTCCGCGAGCGCCGCTTCATCCACCAGTCCGCCGCGAGCTGTGTTGATCAGAAGCGCATCTTTGCGCATCAGCTCAAGCTCCGTTGCTCCGATCAGCTGACGCGTCTCAGGCGTCAAAGGGCAATGCAGCGTGATGATGTCGCACTCGCGCAAGACCTCTTCAAAGCTCACGCGCCCCGCACGCACTTCCTGCGCGTGCTTATGTTCGGAGATAAGGACGCGCATCCCGAATGCAAGCGCCAGACGCTCGACCGCCTGACCGAGCGCGCCGTAGCCGATGATGCCGAGCCGTCTTTCATGCAGATCGCGTATCGGCTGGTCGAAGAGACAGAACTGCCGCGCCTCCTGCCACGCGCCGCGCGCGACCTCTGCTCGATAATGTACGAGATTGCGACTCAGCGCGAGCATCAGCATCAGCGCGTGTTCCGGCACGGCGTGCGTCGCGTAGTGGCGGACGTTTGCGACCTGTATGCCGCGCGCCCTGCAACTCTCAAGGTCAATGATGTCCACACCCGTCGCGGCGACCGCGATGAATTTCAACCGCGGCAACTCGGCCAGCTCACGCTCGCGCAACGCGACCTTATTGACGATGGCGATCTCCGCCCCGCGCAGCCGCTCCACCACCTCCTCCGGCGCGCTCTCCCCGTACTCGCGCCACACATGCGCGAACGACGGCCGCCGGACATCAGCCCGCAACGCGTCACGATCTAAAAAGACGAGGCTCAACATCATCCGAACACCTGTGTTGAGAGGAAGCCCCAGAGGATGATTGCGAAGCCGCCGACCTCGCCGAGGATGAGGGCGTACATGTACCAGGTGGTCGTGAAGTTGCGTTCACGAAAGATGTTGTCGGTGTCGTCTTTGAGGCCGTGCGCGATGTAGCCGGCGATGGTGATGGCGAAGAAGGCGAGCGGGACGGCTGCGGCCCAGAACTGTACGCGCACGGAGTAGGGGCTGTATTCGAGTAGCCTGGCGATGACGAGCGAGGCGAAGCTGTAGAGCAGCGCGGCGCGGTGTGCGATGTCCACGTAGACGGGCGCGCGATGTTCCGCGCTCGACATGATGCGACTGTACTTGAGGATGCCCGACAGCAGCCCCGTCAGCAGAAAGATGCCGGAGGCAGCGAGGCTCAGTTTGATGGCCGGATTCATACGAGAGACAAATTTATACTCAATCCCCGGATAAACAAAGCCCGAACTATTGACGCGTCCTAAGGGCATCGCCCTAATACTGGGCGGCTTTTACCTTGCAGGGCGAGTGGCGGTAAAGGGTAAATCTCGCGCAAAGGCGCAAAGACGCAAAGAAAGACATGCTGTTTTCTTTGCGTCTTTGCGCCTTTGCGTGAGACTTTTTTATCTGCCGTCGCCTTTGCCTTTGCCGCGGCTAAGCGGCGCTTCGTTGGACTTCTGCGGCGGCGGCGCGGGTGGCGGCTCCTGCTTGGGCGGAGGCGGCGGTGGCGGCTCCGACTTCTGCGGCGGCGGTTCGTAGCGCGGCTGCGTTGGCGCTGTGCGAATCGGCTCGGACTGCTCCCGTTTGGGCTCGCTCCGGCGCGGACGATCCGGGAGCGGCTCGGACTTCTGCGGCGGCTCGTAGACCTGCGGGCGCTCCGGCTTGCGCGGCGGACGCACGGGCTCGTTTAAAGTGTCCGAGCTATTGTCGCTCTTGACGGGCGGGTTCGAGCGCGTCGGGAGAACAGGAGCGATGGTGTCAGAGTCGTTGGCCGGTCCGGTGCTCGTGGTTTTGCCGGGCGGGCGGACGGGGCGCGTGACGGCTCCGGTGTCTTTGGTCTCGCCGCTCAGGCCGCCGCGATCCGGGCCTTTGGTCAGGATGGGCTCGCGGCCGTTCAGGACGCGCGTCTTGCGCAGCTCGTCATCGAGCGCGACGCCGGGCTTGCGTCTCGCCGCGCCTGTCTCAAGAGGCGCGCTCGCAGCCTTATCACGCCCGCGCGTCGGACTGACCGCGAGCGGGCTTTCGCTCTTGACCGGCCCGTCAGACTTGGTGCCGCCCCGCGGCGTCCCGATGGGCAGGTTGGTGACGGCGACCGGCTCGCTCTGGATGACCGTCTGCGCGACGGAGAGCGGAGCGGACTTGATCTTAGGACTCATCATTCCGAAATCCGTGGCCGGCATCGTGGTCACAGCGGTCTGATAACCGCCTCCGAGCGGCGGCGTGAGCGTGCGCGTGTTGACCATCTTGGAGGGCGGCAGCACAGGGCCTCCGGGCCCCGCCGGATGATCGTTCGGCGTCTTGACCGGGCCTGCGTAAACAGGGTCCGGGTTGTGATGCGGCACCGGATACCAGCAGACAGAGTTATTGAACGAGACGAAGACGACGAGCGCCGGATGCCACCAGCTCCGATGCCTGCCGCCGTAATAGTAGCTGTGCGGCGACCAGCACCAGGAGTTGTTGTAATAGACCCAGCGGCCGTAGTGATACGGAGCCCAGCCCCACGGCTCCTGGCCGACCCAGACCCAGCCGTAAGGCGGACACCAGTCCCAGTAGCCGTAACGATACGGAGCCCAGTTGTAATAGTTGTTGATGACGGTCACGCGCGGACGCCAGATGCGGCCGTAATCCCCAGCGTCCACCCAGTCGCCGTACGCGTCCAGCTCTTCAGCTCCCCAGAGGCTGCTGTCGTACTCGCGGTCGCGCCGCTCATAGCGCAGTTGTTGAGCCAGATTGTCTTCGCGCTGATCCACCCACTCGTCCCAGCCGTCCGGCTGCGGCGCGGCAGCGAGCTCCCAGTCGCCGCCTTCATCCGCCCCGCTGTTGAAGAAGAGCCGCGCCGCGCGGCCTTCGCGCAGGGTAAAGCCGGAGGTCTCGTTGTAGATGCGCGCGCGCCCTCCGTCGCGGACGATGATGCGCACGTCGCTGCTGTCGCCGCTGCGTTCGCGCCCGGCGTCGAGCCTGTAGATGCCCGTCTTCTCCGCCGCCATCGTCGTCTTAGGCGCGTCGATCTCGAAATATTCTCGGTCGCGGTCAAAGCGCGCGAGCCTTAAAGTCGCGGTGCCTGCGGAGAGACTGAGCGCGACGCCTTCATCACGCAGCGTGACGATGGAGAGCTGCGATTCATCGCTCAGGCGGACAAAGTTGTAAGCGTCGATCTGAACTTCGAGGTGCGAGTTTCTGCCGGTCGCCAGCTCGTCGCCTTCGACGAGAGGCAGGTTGACGGCCGCGCTCTCCCACTCGCGGCTTCCGGCGCGGCGCACCTGCACATCGCCGCTCAGGAGGCTGATGCGTGCGACGCGCGCCTGCACGCTGTACGCGCTCTGGTCTTCATCCGCTCTGGCAGTCGAGACGGCTGCGAGTGTGACCAGGAGCACGAGGGCAATCAGAGACAGGTATCTGGTGTAACGCATGATGCGTGGGCTCCTTTTCTGTTGAATCAAACGGCAAGTCCGTAGCCGCGCCTGATTAATTAAAGGGGCGAGTGGTTCTGTTAAAGCTCTCAAGCGGGGCGTGGCTTTGCTCTGGCGCATGAGCAAAGCCCGTGCCTGCGCGCGCCCTTTATCGAACGGCTTCCCTTTGCTGAGCGCTTTTGTAGCCAAATTATCATATAACGCCCGCCGCTTTATCCTAGATGGTGCGCCGCAGGCACTATATCGTGCAAGATAATCTTAGCCCCGGAGGGGCGGTATATTTGTAGCCC
>JAFBAJ010000777.1 GCA_019247865.1 Acidobacteriota bacterium | reverse complement strand
TGGTTCTTCACCTATGGCTCTTCGCACAAGGCGGACGAGGTCGGGCGCGTGGCTAAGGTCAACGCCGGCTTCGCGGACGTGGACGCGCAGCGGTACGCTTCGCTTTCCGGAAGAGCCGAGATCATACGCGACCGCGCGAAGATCGAGGAGCTGTGGCTGCCTCAACTCAAAGCCTGGTTCCCGGATGGCGTGGAGACGCCGGACATCGCCCTGCTCAAAGTAACGGTCGAGCGCGCGGAGTATTGGGACGGCTCACAGTCGATCCTGACCCACGCCTTCAGCTTCGTCTCAGCCCTCGTCACCGGCGAACCCGCTCAACTGGGAGAGAACGAAAAGCTTGATCTCAAGTCCTGACGCTCGACTATGGCACATAAGCGGACGGCACGGGTGAGTCGCCCTGTGCGCCGAACTGATGAGCGCGCAGGCTGTTGTTGGTGCTTTGCAGGATATAGAACGTGCCCGACGTGGGACGAAAGACCGCAACGTCCCACTTGCCGTCGCCGTCGTAATCGCCTGTGGCCGGAATGTCTCCGTTTGTGCCCCAGGCTATGCCGTGAAAGCTGTTGTCCGTGCTTTGCAGATAATACCAGCCGCCTGCGCCGGGTCTGTAGACTCCGATGTCGGCCTTCCGGTCGCCGTCAAAGTCTGCGGCCACGGGCCTGTCACCGTTCTGTCCGAACTGCTGGCCGATGACCGTTCCGTCCGTGCTGCGCAGGATATAGAAGACCGCGCCTGATGGACGGAAGATGGCGAAGTCGGTCTTGCCGTCCGCGTCATAGTCTCCCATCACAGGCTGATCGCCGCTCGTGCCCCAGGGCTGGAAGTGGAAGGAGCCGTCCGAGCTGTAGAGCAGGTAAAAGTAGTTATTCGATGGACGATAAAGCGCGATGTCAGCTTTGCCGTCGCCGTCGAAATCCGCCGCGGCCGGAATGTCTCCGGCCTGCCCGAACTGCGTCGCGCGGAATGAGCCGTTCGTGCTCTGGAGGATATACCAGTAGCCCGTGTTTGGACGAAAGACAGCCACGTCCGCCTTGCCGTCTCCGTCATAATCGCCCGGCGCGAGCTTGTCGCCGGTTGTTCCGAACTGCTCCGCGCGAAAAGCATTGTTCGAGCTCTGGTTGAGATACCAGTAGCCGTTCGACGGGCGGAAGACGGAGACATCAGTTTTGCCGTCGCCGTCGAAATCCGCGGGCGCTCGATTGGGTTCGGTCGGCGCAGTGCCGAAGACGGTAAAGCGAAACGCCTGTGTGACCGCAAATCCGTTGGCCGCGCCCGCGTCGGTCACGTACCAGCGCCCGTAAAAAGTCTGTCCGATCAGAGCCGCATTGTTCGGAATCGGCAGGCTGGCAGAGCCGTAGCCGTTGCCGTTGCCGCTGCCGGAAAGATTGACCGCGACACGCACGAACGAGCCGCTCGCCGGAATTGTTGAGCCGACTCCGGGATCGTTTGCATCAATGACCAGCACGGCCTGCGCGCTGCCCAACCCCTTCGCCACGGCCACAGTGAAGCTCGGATTGCCGAGCAGCGGCGGCTCGATGGCGACGGCTTGCGGAACGATGCCGCCGGAGCCTGCGCGACCTGTGCCGGTGATGACCGGAACGTGATTCGATTCGCTGTAAAGCTGCGGGCGGTCAAAGGGCGGCAGCTCGTCTCTCACGCGCGGGTCGGTCAGCGGGCGTTTCAGGAAGGCGACGAGGTCTGCTTTTTGATCCGTGGTCAGGCCGAGCGGTTGGATGATGTCGTCCACGTTCGGCGCATCGAAGTCGCCGCCGCGATTGTAAAATTCGACGACCTCTTCGAGCGTCTGGAAACGGCCGTTGTGCATGTAAGGCCCGCGCAGCTCAACGTTCCTGAGAGACGGGGATTTGAAACGCGCACGGTCTTGAACTCTTCCGGTCACGGCTTCGCGTCCGATGTCTTCAATTTGCGGGCGCAGGCCGATGTTGTGAAAGTTCTGGTCTGACAGGAGCGGGCCGCCGTGACAACTGCTGCAATTGGAGGCGACGAAGATCTGTAAGCCTCTGTCTTCCTGCGCCGTGAGCTGCTCGATCTGCGAAGCCCATCTATCGAGCGGCGCGCGGTCGGAAAAGAGAGTTCTTTCGTGCGTTGCAATCGCCATCGCAATCCGCGCCGGAGTCACTTCCGGCGTGCCGAAGGCTTCTTCAAACAGTTGCGGATAAGTCCGCCCGTCTATCCATGCGGCCAGCGACGGCGGAATGTTGGACGCGAGCGCCAGAGGTTTCGCAGCCGCGATCTGCTGCGCGACCTGCGTCCAGTTTCGATTGCCGTGCCCCATCTCTGCGTTTGAAACAGGCGGCCCCAGGACCTGGCTTTCGAGCGCGCCCCACTCCGTTATCAGCACCTGATTGGTCAGCGGGTCGCGAAACATATTGGATGCTCGACCATCCCAGAACAGGCCGTTAAAAGCGAAACCCGCGTTTAAGTATGAAGGAGCCTTTCTCCCTGTGACCTGTTCGTTGAAGCCAAAAAGATTTGACGGCGTGTACGTTCCGTCCAGATTGTTGAGCGGCACGCCGGGCGAGCCGAACACGTCGTCGGCCGTATTAAACAGGCTGTCGTAACCCGGATTGGTAGAGCGTTGATCGTTAACGCCGGTGCGCGGGTCTGAGCCGCCTTTGCCGGACCTGTGACAGGTTCCGCAGGAGACGGTCAGCGTCGAAGAGAGCTGTTCGTCCCAGAAGAGAGCCTTGCCGAGCGAGGCTTTGGCAGCCGTGACCTGATTCTCGGTTGGCGTCGGCGACGGGGATAAAGGAGAGAAAATGCTCGATTGAAATTCTCCGACCGCTCGCACGCCCTGATCTGCGTTGCTGAGACTGCTGTTGCCTGAACCGTTCTCAGCCCGCACCCAGAAAAAATAGTTCTGATTGACGACGGCCGTCGTGTCGAAAAAATAGTTGGCGGCGGTCGTTCCGACATCTGTAGCGGATGCAGGATTGTTGCTCGTGCTGCGGAAGATTCTGTACAGCGCAGCGCCGCGCACAGCGTTCCACATCACGCCGACCTTATCAATATAGTCTCCGTCCGAAGCCGCGACTCCGGTCGGGGCGGCAGGCGCTGCATCTCCAGCCAGATTTTTGCCTGCGGTCGACGTCGTCAGCCACTGCTGACCGAAATAGAAGCCTGCCGTCAGGATAAAGAACAGTAGAACGAACCGTTTTAAACGCAGCACTCGATTAATACTCTCCTGCTAAAATATTCCCATGTGAATTGATTTTTCGACCTTGAAAGGATGTTCCACTCGCCCGCGCGCCCCCTGTGGCAATTGCTCAGGGCTGCGAAACGCGACACTATTTCATAACCCTGAGCAAAGTACAAGCGCACACGCTCGATAGTAGTGTCCCAAAATGTTTTCTCTGTGTCTCTCAGCGACTTCTCTGCGTCTCTGCGTTGAGCTGATGCTGCACAATACTCACCGCAGAGGCGCAGAGTTGGCGCAGAGTGTTGAATTTAGGTCACCACACGCTCGATGAAGGAGGTCGCGGCACGTCGCCGTTCGCTCCGAATCAATCGCAGCAGAAATCGAACAGCACGAAATACCAGCGGCCGTCGCGATATTCAAACATCGCAATGAACCTGACGTGCTGCCCATCAATTCTCCATTTCGTATTGGCTGCCGGAGGAGCAACCCGCGTGGGCGGCAACAGTTCACGGTTACCCTCCCTCCACCACGCTGCCAGCGGCACAGCGCCTTTCGCCAGAGTTCGCTCCAGGTCTTTCCATGTCGGATTATACGAAGCATCCCAATGTTTGAAAGCGTCCTCGCGGAAATCATCTTCCTGTGGGCCGGCATGATGTCCCAGCGTGTAATGAAACTCAGGAATCATCATCCCTTTGAGCCGGGCGCGATCACGCCGCTTCACGGCAGACTTGAGCCTGCGGAAGAAGGCCGGCCAGGCTCTCTCCGCCGCCGCGCTCTTTTGAAAGGGCGAGCGTTGTGGCCTGCGCGTTTGAGTAAAAGTTATCTGAGGGATGAGCAGGAGCAACGCCAGCGTGCAGGCTTTTGAATATTTCATGGCTCCCTTAAAGCGCAGACGAAGGATATTTCGCAGCCATTTTTTTGACAGTATTCGCCCCGCGCAGGGTTGACCTGACACCGAGGGTCTTCTCAAACAGA
>JAFBAJ010000716.1 GCA_019247865.1 Acidobacteriota bacterium | reverse complement strand
CCTCGTAATCGTCCAACCCGCTGACCCGTTGATTCGCGAGACTGGCATCTGATTGAGCCCGGTCGGCAGTGGTCTGCGCTTTCTCCGCCGCGGCCCCGGCCGCGTTGGCGACGACGCTCAGTTCGTCAATTTGTGCGGAAAGCTTCTGCGCATTCTGCTCGGCCTCGTCTATGCGCTTCTGATTGGATTCGGCCAGAGTCTCGGTTGAAATGGCGAGCGTCTCGACCGGATCGACGCGAGATTCAAGCGCCTGCGCCGTTCGCAAGTCCTGTTCGTCGAATCGAATTTTCTCAGCTATTAGCAGTCCGTCAGCATTACCCCTACCCTCTGCTTTTAGTCTGAGGCCGCGCAGGATGTCGCTTGCGCCGGAGGTTTGATCCCGGCGAAACAAGCCTTTGCGAACTGTCTTGATGCTGGTCTTGTCGGTTAAGACCACAATCGTTTCCGTGCCGTCCGACCCACGCAACGTGAATGTATTAGCGATGAGCCCGGTCACGATGCCTTCGATTTTCAACTGCTGGCGGTCGGCGACCGCGCGGGACTGGCTTCTATTGCTTGTGGCTTGCGCCTGACCCAATGCGGTGCTGTCCTGACCGAACACATGGCCCGACAAAGCAAGCGCGAAGGCAAATACAATCAACTGAATTGGTCTGTTGCTGCTTCTCATCTATTACTCCTTCTGGTGTCTTTTTTGAAAAAGGCGGCACCCTGGCTCTCGCTCTTCTGCGGTCTACCTTTTCCTATTTCAAAACTCTCTCTTGAGCGACAAGGGCAACGTGCATGCCAGCCAACTTGAACTTTGAATAGGCTTAATTGCAGAGCTAATCGAAGCCATTGACGGCGACTATGCCGAGACTGCCGGGCGAAATGCGGTTGTTGACGGTGGCTTATCCGACACTTTTCTGTACCGAGAGATAAAAGAACGAAATTTAGAGACGAGCTGTTTGGCACGCGCGGTGCTCTAACCGGAACTGTGATGAACGTTCGACAGCCAACAACTGATAGGACTGAGCTGATTAGTCGAGAGCGAATGGAAGCGCGATTGTTTGAAGCGAAGGAGATTGCCCGAGCTGAAATGGCGCGGCGGAGAAGGCGCTTGGGTGAGCTGACGCCGGAGCAGGAACGGGTGATCGAAGAAGTACTGTTATCAACGGTCACCAGCGTCTCGGAATTGGTAGCTGGAGTCGAGGGATCATTTGAGAGGAAGCGAACATGACCGGACGGATGACGGAGAACGAAAAAGTGCAGCAGCCGGTTAACGAGCTTGTGAGCCGCGCGGCGAAAGGCGACATGGCGGCCTTCGAGGAGATTCACAGGCGCTACCGCCGATTCGTGTATGCGGCCGCCTTGCGCATGACAGGCAATCCGGCGGACGCTGAAGACTTAGCACAGGAGTCTTTCATCGTCCTCATGCAGAAGATCGGCAGCTTTCGCGGCGAGGCGGCGTTTACCACCTGGCTGTATCGTCTCACAGTCAATCAGGTGCTCATGTATTTGCGCCGTCGCAAGTGCAGGCCGGAAGATCAGACCTCGGACGGGAACATGCCTGAATACAGGTCGGGAGGCGCTGGGACGGTTAACTCGTCGGCGGTGCTTGATCGGCTCGCCATCGAGCGAGCCGTCGGCGCGCTGCCGCCGGGCTACCGGTCTGCCTTCATCCTGTACGATGTTGAAGGCTACCAGCACAAAGAGATCGCGCGGATAATGGGCTGCGAAATCGGCACTGCCAAATCACAACTGCACCGGGCGCGCGCCAAGCTACGAAGATTGCTCTCCAATCCTGAACGCCGCCTTTCAAGCCAGACAAGCTCAATCTAAGAAGCTGTTTGAACAAGCCACCGGTCTGAGCTCCGTGAGGAGCGAGATGTTTATAGCCCGCCAAGTCTCTCAATAGAGCTCCGATAGGAGCGGAATATGTCGCTCCTGACGGAGCTCCTTCTCGTATGGTGGCTTGCGGGCTATAAACATTTCGCCGCTCTGCGGCTTTTCAATCAGCTTCTAAGTTATTCGAATGGCAACAAGGCTGCCGGAATTGCCGGGCGCACACCTCTGGTTGTCGGGCATCTTTCCGACACTCCGGGCGGTGTTAACCCATGCGCCGCCTCTTAAATTCCAGATATTCCCTCACACGGCTCTCACATCTGCCTTTGGCAAAACTATTGCTATGTACTCCTCGACAATTCCAATCGGACTGGGGTCAGCCAAAGTTCTCTGAAGTGAGCAGGCTATGAGTTCAGTTATAAAAATAGTGAAGCGCAAAGAGAGAGAGGAAGCGAATGCCTCTCCGGCGGCAGGGGATTCAGCTCCCGCACAATCCGGCACATCTGCCATGGTCAGAACCGTCAAGGGATGGGTTGCGGCAACGCGCGACCGACTCCGAGCCGAGGCGGACTATGCGGCGGGCCTCAGGCGAGCGCAGGAGTATAGAAAAGAGGCGCACGGACAGCACCTCTTCACGAACGAGATTGCTGCCGCGAAACTCTGCCGAACAATTCTGCTGGCGGCAGGTTTAATCTTCCTGTTTGCGCAGGGGACGGTTCGCGCGCAGGGGACAGCGCCTGCTTCGGATGAATCACTTACTCTGGATCAGGCAATCGCTCTCGCTCTGCGGAACAATCGTGCGATGAAGATCGCGCAGTTGGCAGTTGAAAGGACCGACGAGGACATCTCGGTCGCGAAGACTTACCGTCTCCCTGCGTTGCATGCCTTTACACTCGTCTCAGGAAATCTAGCCAGGAATGAACTCCAGGTGCAGAACCCGGCGGCCAGCTTTTTTCCGGGAGTGGGTTCTTTCATCACCCTCAATGTGGAGCGCAAGCCCACCGCGATATTCGCGGTCTCAGCCATCGAGCCTTTGTCGCAGCAATACAGGATCGGCCTGCGCATCAAGATGGAGAAACTCTCTCGTGAGATGGCGCAGGCCAAGCTCATCGAGCAGCAGAACGAGACCATCGATCAGGTAAAGAAGGTCTATTACTCGATCCTGCAAACACAGAGCGCGCTCGACAGCGTGCAGGAAGCCGTCAAGTCTTACGAGGAACTGGACAAGGTGACAGGTGATTACGTCGTGCAGATGGTGGCGCTCAAAGCCGATCAGCTCGTCGTGCAAACGCGGCTGGCGCGAGTCAAGTACGAGACGCTTGAATTAAGTAACCGGCTGGCAACCCAGAAAGAGCAATTTAACAGTCTGCTGGGCAGGGATGTGGGCACAGTGTTCGAGGTCACAGGCATCACGGAACTCGTGCAGTTTGAAACCGACCTGACAGCGGCCAGAAAGATAGCCCTTGAGCGCAGGCCCGAGCTCAAACAGGCGCGCTTGGCTGTCGAACTGGCAACACTTGATCGCCGCGTCAAGAAGTCGGAATACATCCCGGATGTGAGCTTGGGATTCACCTATTTGACGCCGCGAAACTTTGATGCCGCGGTCCCGAAAAACTTCGCCAACGTGGGCGTAGCGGTGAGCTGGGAGTTCTTTGACTGGGGCCGTAAGAAAAGCCAGCTGGCTGAAAAACAGTTAGCCATCGAGCAGGCTCAAAACGGCTTAAAGGAAGCCCAAGATCAGGTGCTGATAGACGTTGGCGATAAGCTGAGAAAACTGCAACTGAGCGGTCAGGCTCTCTGCGTAGCCAAGATGGCAAAGGAATCTGCGAGAGAGAATTTACGTGTCAGCACGGGCCAGTACAGGTTTCAAACGGTCTTGCTTTCAGACGTGCTTAAGTCGCAGGCGGCGCTGGCCGAGGCGAGCCATGAATACCAACAGGCGTTATTAGCATTCTGGACAGCCAAGGCTGAGTTTGAGAAAGCGCTGGGGGAGGACAAATAGAGATGCCTGATAAAAAGGCGGACGTTTCAACTGAAACTACGACTAAAGAGACGAGTGCCTTGAAACCCGCAGCAGAAACAGGGACGGTCTCGAAGGCTCAGGACCAAGCCGCGGCGACGCCAACGGCAGTCGCACCGAGTGCTCCCGGTCCGGCACAGACCGCAGCCGACAGTCCGGGCGCGAGGCGTCGTTTGAGCTTTAGAAAATTCGTCCCCGCGTTAGTGCTCATCCTGGCCGCCGTTATTCTCCTGGGAATCACGGGCGGCTGGAATCGCCTGGTCGGAGGCGGCAGCACACAAAAGACGGACGATGCATACCTGCGAGCGGATATTACTCCTTTGAGCACACGAGTCTCCGGCACGGTTGCGCAGGTTGCCGTCGCCGACTATCAAAGAGTGAAGGCGGGCGACCTGCTCGTGCAGTTGAAAGATGACGACTTCAAAGCGCAGGTCGCGCAGGCCGAAGCCGGTGTCGCCGCAGCGCACGCGGCGCTGGAGAACAACGCGAAGCAGAAAGAGTTGCAGACCTCCAGAATCATGCAAGCGGAGGCCGGACTTCAGGCTGCCAGCGCCGAGATCGCCCAGAGTGTTGCCGCGATAGAGGCTGCGAAGGCTGATGTGGCAAATGCCGAGGCCGGTGTGGAAGCTGCGCAGGAGAAGATACCTGACGCACAGGCAGCGGTTGAGGCCGCGCAGGCCGATGCACAAAGAACAGTCCTTGAGAGAAAGCGGCAGGAGGCCCTGGTTGATCTCGGCTCCGCGACGAAACAGAAACTGGAGCAGGTGGTTGCAGACCAGGAACGCTACGCCGCCATACTTGACAGCCGAAAGGCAGAGCTGGCGCAGACTCGCACTCTGGTGGTGAGTCGGCGGGCAGAGCTGTCAAAGGCGCGTGCGCAGGTCGCGTTGCGTGAGTCAGAACAACAGCGCACGCGCGCTCAATCGCTGAGCCGAACGGCAGAGGTTGACGCGCAAGTAAAACAGCGCTCTGTGCTGGATGCGCAGGAACAGCAACTTCTGGCAGACCTCAACGCTAAGGGGGAGGCGCTGAAGGTCGCACAGACAAATCTGGATTACACTCGAATCGTCGCGCCGACCGACGGGACTGTGGGCGAGCGAAAGGTCAGAGTCGGCCA
>JAFBAJ010000700.1 GCA_019247865.1 Acidobacteriota bacterium | reverse complement strand
GGTGAACTCGATCTCCGGGGAGATCAGCCTGACGGGGACGCTGGCGCGCGGCGGCTTTTACGACATGAAGACGATGAGCGGCGACATCACGCTCAACATGCCCGCGAGCGTCAATTTCCAGGTCACGGCGAAGGTCTCGCAGGGCGGGGAAGTCGACACGGACTTTCCGCTCAAATACACCGGAGAGACGCCCGACGAGTCGGCTGCGGCCATCATCTCGTCAGGCAAAATCACCGGCACCTACGGCACCGGGACGGCTCCCTCCACCATCAACCTCGTCTCCTTCAGCGGCACCCTGCGCCTGCGCAAGATGTAAAGGAGCGCTGGTCTTAGGACTTTGACCTTTGGTCTTTGCCCGCCATTTAATCTTGAACTGTCCGATTCAATCTGAACAAGACATCAAAGACCAAAAGCCAAAGACCAAAGTCCGTTTTTATCCGAAAAAACTTGTCACAGAATATTTAGCCGCGGTGTTTTCCCTGTAGAGCGACGAAAAAGAGCGCCTCAGGCTGCTCGGTTCCATTCATAAATCCAGATTCATACGTCGTCGCTCTTCAAGTTCAAATTCATTAACACGCTTCCGCGAAAGGGACAGAATGATGAAACACAAGCTGCTGGTTATCTTCATCGTGTTGGCGACGGGTTGTTTGAGCGCCTCCGCTCAATCGAAGGAGTTCCGCTGGAACGGGCGCGTCGCGCAGGGACAGACCCTCGAAATCAGAGGCATCAACGGGAGCATCCACGCGGAGCCCGCGAGCGGCGGCGAGATCGAGGTCGTGGCGAACAAAGAGGGGCGGCGCAGCAACCCGGACGAGGTGCAGATTAAGGTCGTCGAGCATGCTGGCGGCGTCGTCATCTGCGCCATCTATCCGAGCTCCAACCCGAACCGCCCGAACGACTGTCGCCCCGGCCCGGACTGGAATTCCAGCGTCATCAACAATGATGTCAACGTGAACTTCACGTTGCGCGTGCCGTCGGGCGTGCGGCTCAACGCGAAGACGATCAACGGCGAGATCGAGACCGGACTCATCGGCAGCGATGTCGAAGCCTACACGGTCAACGGCAGCATTCATCTGGCGGCGACCGGCCATGCCGAGGCCAAGACCGTCAACGGCTCGATCTACGCTTCGCTGGGGAGCGCGGACTGGGACGGGACGCTCGACTTCAAAACGGTCAACGGCGAGATCGTCCTCAACCTCCCGGTGGACACCAGCACGGACGTTCACGCCGAGACGTTGAACGGTGAAATCTCGACCGACTTTCCGCTGACCATGCAGGGACGCATCAGCCGGCGTCGTCTGAACGGAACCATCGGCGGCGGCAGCGGCAGCGGTCGCTCTCTCGACCTCAAGACCATCAACGGCAGCATCCGCCTGCGCCGCGCATCGTAGAGAGAAAAGCGTGTCGGAGATTTCGTCCCACAGCTTTTGAGGCATCCTGAAGACAGCTACGGAAGTAACATGAAAGTAAACATGACAAACGTGAAGATGAAGATTAACGGGAGCGCGCTGCTGCTCATCGCGCTGCTCTCGCTCGGCGTGCTGCTCGTCTTTCCGCCGCCGGTGCAGGGGCAGGGCAAGCCGGAGCAGTTGCGCGAGGAGTTTCACAAGACGTATCCGCTCTCCCCGAACGGACGTATCAACCTGGAGAACATACAGGGCGATGTGCAGGTGCAGGTCTGGGATCGCAACGAGGTCAAAGTCGATGCCATCAAGACCGCCTACACGCGCGAGCTTTTGAACGACGCCGAGATCGAGATCGATGCCACCGCCGACAGCCTCCGCATTCATACGCAATACCCGGACGGCAATCTTACTTTTAACAGCGAAGGCTATCGTCGATATCAGAATCCGGCGTCGGTCGAATACACGCTCACGGTGCCGCGCAACGCCCGGCTCAACTCGATTGAACTGGTCAACGGCAATCTCATGATCGAAGGGGTGGCGGGCGACATCAACGCTTCCTCTGTCAACGGTCACGTCACCGGGCGCAATCTGAGGGGCGAGGTCAAGCTCGCCACCGTCAACGGCCCGGTCGAGGCAACTTTTGACCGGCTCGACGAATCGAAGGCCGTCTCGCTCGGCTCCGTCAACGGCTCCGTCGTGCTCATCATCCCTTCGGACTCGAATGCGATCATCAAGGCGGGCACGGTCAGCGGAGCCATCACCAACGATTTCGGCCTGCCCGTGCGGCGCGGCGATTGGGTCGGGCGCGAGCTTTACGGACAGCTCGGTCGCGGCGGCTCGCGCATCAAGCTCGGGAACGTCAACGGCAGCCTCAATATTCGTCACGCGTCGGATGGCCGCACGCTGAGCCCCGCCACTTCGCTGATCAGCGTCAGCGACAGCAAGAACAAGAATAAGAACAAGGCGAAGGGGGAGGACGACGACGAGGATTACGACTGGGACGAGGATAGCGACGACGCAGGTCAGAGCGCGCGCCGCGCCGCACGCGATGCACAGCGCGAAGCTCAACGCGCGCAGCTCGAAGCACAGCGCGCCCAGCGCGAAGCACAGCGCGCGGTGGTCGAGGCCCAGCGTGCAGCGGTCGAAGCCCAGCGCGAAGCACAGCGCGCGGCGGCCGAAGCTCAACGCGAAGCCGCGCAGGCCGCGCGTGAGGCCCAGCAGGAGGCGAGTCAGGCCGCACGCGCCGCGCAGGCCGAGGGCGTGCGTGCCGCGCGCGATGCACAGCGCGAAGCTCAACGCGTGGTCATCGAAGCTCAGCGCGAAGCACAACGCGCAGTGGTCGAGGCGCAACGCGCCGCGCGCGAGGATGCGCAGAAGACCGTGACCATCTACGACAGCGGCAGTTATCGCCTGGTCGAGCGCAGTAACGCGAACTTTGATGTCTCGGGCACGCCGCGCCTCAACGTCAAGACCTTTGACGGCGCGGTCTCCATTCACGGCTGGGACAAGCCGCAGGTGGTGGTCACGCTCATCAAGCGCGCGCGGAGCGAGAAGGGCTTGAAGGGGATTCAGTTCAACGCGACGAAGAACGGCAATCAGATCGAGATCAACGCCGACTTCGACCCCAAGTTCGCGCAGCAACTCGCGCCCGGCGTGACCTCGACCAACGCCAGCGCGAACCTTGAAATCTATGTCCCGCGCAATGTCATCCTGCGCGCCGCTTCGGGCGACGGCCATCTGGCGCTGGACGGCGTCACGGGCGAGGTCGATCTGCTCACCGCGGACGGCTCGATTGATGTCGTGGACGGGCGCGGGCGCATCCTGGCGAAGACCGACGACGGGCGGATTCGCATCGCCAAGTTCGACGGCTCGGCCGAAGCCATCACGGACGATGGCCGGATCAGTCTCGAAGGGCGCTTCGTGCAACTCGCTGCGCGCACCGGCGACGGCTCGATCACGCTGGTCGTGCCCGCCAACTTCAACGCCGTCATCGAGGCCGATGCCGAAAAGTTCGTCAACGAAAGCACCCTGCAGGTGACGGAAGAGACGACGGGCCCTCGAAAAGTTCGGCGCTGGAAGATCGGGAAGGGCGGCGCGGTCCTGACCCTGCGCACGGGCGACGGAAGGATCATTCTGCGGAGCACGGACGAGCCGTGAGCACGGCTCGTCTCAACGCACGCATGCACTAAATGGTTGTAAAAATCATTTTACAACCATCTGAAACTGCTGAGTCTATACTTGCGTTAAAGTGGAAGCTGCTTACGCTCGTAGGCTCTGTAACATCCCGGCTATTACTAACTCTCGCAGGTCTTACATATCGCAAGGCTTAATAGGAGCGGCCTCATGAACAAAACATTCTTAACTTTTCTCCTGCTGATCGTCGGAGCAGTGGGGGTCTGTGCGCAGACGGCTGTTGTGCAATCTTCGCCTGCGCCGGCCCTGACGGCGGCAGCGACGGATAACAAGAAGGCTGACGCCAAAACGACCAAGACGGCGGCGGCCAATATTAAAAAGGACGATCCGTCGAGCCCGTCTCCGGCGCGTCCGGTGATCAGCCTGCCGCCCGAAAAAGCGAACCCGGTCAAGATTCCGAAACTGGACAAGCCGCCGGTGATCGACGGCAAGCTCGACGATGAAGTCTGGAAGCAGGCCGTGACGCTCAAGGATTTTTACCAGACCAGTCCCGGCGATAACATCGAGCCGTCGCGCAAGACCGAAGTGATGATCGCCTACGATCCCAAGTTTCTCTACTTCGCTTTCCACTGTTACGACGAGCCGGACAAGGTGCGCGCCTCCGTCGCCAAACGCGACAACGTCTTCGGCGAAGATAACGTACGCATCTGGCTGGACACCTTCAACGACCAGCGCCGCGCCTACGTGCTGGGCTTCAACCCGTTCGGCATCCAGCAGGACGCGATCTCCACTGCGGGACAGGGCGAAGACTACAACTTCGACATCGTGATGGAATCCAAAGGCGTGATGACGACGGACGGCTGGACGGTGGAAGTCGCCATCCCGTTCAAGTCGCTGCGCTACACGGCCG
>JAFBAJ010000656.1 GCA_019247865.1 Acidobacteriota bacterium | reverse complement strand
AGCTGTTGCCGGATGGTTTCCAGCGTCGGGTTCACGCTGAAAGTCGAGGTCGCTACGGCCAACTGTCGGCCGTCGCGTGTGGCTACGGCGCGCAAGGTGTGCGCGCCTGGGGTGAGGAAAGTGATGTCCAGCTTCTCGCCGGCGTTGATGGGCTGATCGTCTATCAGATATTGAATGGGAGCGCCGGAGAGGGCTCGCGCCTGCACCTTGACGGGCGCAGAGACGCCGCTGATCAGACCTCGCGGCTGAAATACCTCAAGCGCCGGCGGCGTCAGTTTTCCGACCTTGTGCGCGTACTGCTCTGAGAACCAGACCGTGCCCTGCGGGTCAACGGCGATGCCGAAGGGGCGGCTGGTCTTGGCGACGCTGCCGGGAACCGGCAACTCTCCGCGAGCGGTCACTTCCGGCGGCCCCATCGGGCGCGGGTCGGGCGAGCCGGTCGGGATGGCATACCGCCTGAACTCTTCGAGCGCAGGGTTGTAGCTGGAGATCGAATTGCCGTCAAGCTCCGTGAACCAGACGATGCCCCAGGCATCCACGGCCATCCCGGCGGGCCGCGTCGCAGCGTTCGGCAAAGCAATCTCCCGCACCTCTTCATAGTCCTGCCCGTGCCGGCGCAGATAGCCGAGACGCCCGTCCAGGATGGCGAACCAGATGTTGCCTTGCGGGTCGGAGGTGATTCCGGCCAGTCCGTAAAAGAGACTCGATTTCATCGGGGTCGGCACCTGATGTTCAGTCAGCTTGCCGGTCTTAGGATTGAAATGGCCGATCTTGTGGCCGGAGTTCTCGGTGAAAAAAACCTGCCCGCCGGGCGTCACGGCGAGGCCCGCCGGTTGGCAGTTGGGGCTGGAGACGGTGAACTCCTGAACCTCGCCCGTCAACGTGTTGAGATGACCGATCTTGTTGCCGACTCTCTCCGTGAACCAGAGCTTGCCGCCGGAGTCAAAGGCGAGCGAGAAAGGCCAGCTATCTTTGGTGGGGATGTCGAAATCCTTGACCTCCGCGCTGGTCGGGTCGAGCCGCCCGATCTTGTTGCGGCGGATGTCCGAGTACCAGACGTGGCCGCCCGCGTCCGTCACCAGACCCACCGGAAACGAGTTGGCTGGCAGAGCGTACTCGCGCAGTTGGCCGTCACGCAGTTGGCCGATCTTCCCGGCGCGCGCCATCGCCACCCAGACCGTGCCGCTGCGGTCGACATTGATGATTGACGGCCCGCCCTTGGGGGTCGGGAACTCGTACTCGCTGATCGGGTTGGTGGCCGGATCAGCCGAAGGCAGAGCATGTCTCATGGCGTTGTGGTCGTCGCTGGGCATCATCTGCGCGGCGGCGACCTCCTGCTGTGCGCTGGCTCGTCCTGCCGCCAGCCCCATCAAGCCGCTGCACGACATCGCCAACACCAGGAACCACACCACCGTTCGCGTCAGCCGGGGCAGCCGCTTTGTATCTGTTGCTTGCTTGCGAGACCGAGACTTCATGACAAACGCCTCCTTACTGAGAGAGATGCCGAGCCCTCGCGGCGGACGGCATCGCACCGCCCGCCAGTCCATGCAGCGAGAGTTCGATCATTTACTTTTTGCCCGCGACCGTTTTGGCTGTCGCCTTGTCTGCGCTCTGCGCGGCCTTGATGCGACTGATCTTGCCGCCGCTGCTCTGCTCGAACCAGATGGTGCCGGTGCGGTCAATAATCATTCCCAGCGGCTGTGCGTTGAGCGTCACCAGCGGTAATTCCTCAACGTCACCGGTCTTGGGATCGAGGCGTCCGATCTTGTTGCCTCCGGCGCTGCCGCGCCAGCCACCTTCGGTAAACCAGATGAAGCCGTCCGCGTCTTCGATGTTGGAAGAGACGATGCTCTCTTTGGTCGGGATCTTGAACTCTTTCCAGTTCCCGTCCTTGAACATCCCGATCTTGTCCACCATCGGCATCGAGACCCAGACGTTGTCCTGCTTGTCCACGCGACAATAGGCCGGGAGGGATTCTTTGGTCGGCAGGACCCACTCTTCCATCTTGCCCGTCTTGGGATCGAGCTTGGCGAGCTTGTTGGTGTAGAGCTCCGGGAACCAGACGTTGTGCTTGGAATCGAAGTCCATGCGTCCCGGCCCGGAGTTCGGCGTCGGGATGGCAAACTCCTTGAAGCCTCGGTCGGGGTGATAGCTGACGATCAGGTTCGAGCCGGGCTGGCAGAAGTAGACCGTGTTATCCAGATGATCGACGTTGATGTGAATGAGGAAGCCGTGGCTCGGCGGCTGGTGCGAGACCACCTCGGCGGTGTCCGGATGCAGCTCCAACAGCATTTCGATGCCGTGCGCGGTGATCCAGAGCGTGCCCTTGCTGTCGCTGGCAATCGAGTAGGGGGCGGCTCCGCGCGGAAGCACGAAGTCGGTCATCTCCAGCGTGTTCGGGTCTATGCGGACGGCCATGTCCTCGCGGCTCTCGACGTACCAGATGAAACCTTTGGGGTCGACGGTCATCATCTTGCCCATGCTGCCGACGCGCGCCGTGCTGTCGAACTCCAGGACTTCGCGCCCGCCGAGCTGGCCGAGGACGCTTCTTTTCGTCTGCTTGGGGGTACGAACGAGAACCTGAAAACGGCCCTCCTGTCCGGGTCTGATGAAGTTCGGATTATTGCTCTGCGCGCGCGCCTCGGAACCGGCGACGGCCAGAGCGAACAGCGTGAAGATAAGGCATGCCATGAGGTGTTGCGGTTTTCTCGTGATGTAGAAATTCATAGTCTTCTCCTTCAAGTAGGCTCGAAGCCTGTCTTCTTGGCGGCAGCCGTGAAGCCGGTCTCCGGCAGCGAATGGGGTTCCCACCGGGTGCGTGTTAACGGCTTTCCCCGGCAGCGTTTTGTGTGTTAGTCGTCTGACGAGCGGAGCGGAGGATGACCCCCACTTTGTTTTTCAACTGCATGGCGAACCAGAGATTTCCCTGGCTGTCCATGGCAAGTCCTCCCGGCCAGGAGTCTTTGGTCGGCAGCTCATGTTCGATGATTTGTCCCGTCGCCGGATTGAGCACTCCGATGCGGTCGCCGAAGAGTTCGGTGAACCAGACCTGTCCATCGCCATCGATCAGGAGAAAGAAGGGGCCGCTGTCGGGATGCGGCAACGGGTACTCACGAATCTGTCCGTTGTCGAGCATGGCGATCTTGTTGCCCTGCCGCTCGGAGAACCAGATCCGCCCCTGCGCATCAACGGCCATCGCCGTCGGCTTGGCGCGCGGCGTCGGTATTCTGTATTCGATGATGGTCCCGTCTCTTTGAACGCACCCGATCTTGTTGCCGTCTCTTTGCGCAAACCAGACTCTGTCCTGCGCGTCGATGACCATCCCGGTCGGGCGGGCGTTCTGCGTCGGGATCAGATATTCCCTGATGATGCCGGACGGACTCAGGCGTCCGATCTTGTTGCCCTTGTTCTCGTTGAACCAGAGGTTGCCCTGTGAATCGAGCGCCAGGGCCGTCGGCCAGGACTCCGGAGTCGGAATCGTGAACTCCTCCGTGGTTTTCCGGCGCGGGTCGATCCGCGCGATCTTGTTGCCTAAAAATTCCGTGATGAAGACTGTGCCGTCGGGCGCGATGACCAGCCCGTCCGGCGCAGAGGCCGGGGTGGGCAGGTGATGCACGGTCATATCCCCGTCCAGCGTCATCTTCCCGATCATGCTTTGCGCCGGATAGTTGATGTTGGCGAAACCGCCTCCGCCCATCGTGAACCAGAGATTGTCCTCAGCATCAATCGCCATGATGCTGGGAACGCTGTCGGCCGTCGGGAGCGGGAACTCCAGGATGCGCAAGTGAGTCTCGCTGGTCTTGGCCGCCGTCGTCGCCTCGCCGGACAGGAGCAGAGAGTCGGAGGGGTTGCCGATGACGACTATTCCATACATGTACGGATGGACTTCGCAGGCCGTCTTGATGACGGCGTCCTCCGTCGCCGGGAAGGTGTACGACCAGGTCTCGCCCGGCTTGACAGAGCCGGAGTGCAGCACGCCTTTGGCTGTGCTGACGACGATGGTGTGCACCAGCGCGGGGCCGCGATTCTCCCACCTGACCGTGCTCCCGCGCGGGATGCGCAATCGCTTGGGGTTGAAGTAGGGCGCTTCGTCGCTCAACACGACGGTAAAGGGTTCGGGTGCGGCGGGCTGTGTGCCCGCGCCCACCATCCCTGCCTGTTGAGCCTGTTGAGAGTAAATGACCGTCTGCCAGATGAAGAAAATCGAGAGCAGCCAGAGGTATCGAGCCGGGGTCCGCATCGTTAAATCCTCCTGTTTGAGTAAGCAGGTGCGTTATCTCATAACGACCTGTGTGTGTCATTGATGACCGTCAACCGAGTGCTTGATAAATATCAAGCGCCGGGCAGAGGGCTCAGTTTTTCGAAATGCTCACCGGGCTCTGCACGCGGCGTGTGAGTGCCGCGAAGCCTGTGCAGCTCCGTGACGACGATCCATCCACGCTCGATCCTGAGCACGCCTTCCTCCTGCATCTTGCGCAGCATGCGGCTGAGGTGTTCGGGCGTGACCGCGATGAGGTCGGCCAGCTCCTTATTTTTCAGCGGCAAATGGACTCTGACATTTGTGTGCGGAGGGCACGCATGAAGGGAGTGAATCGAATTCCACAACAGCCGCTCCAGGCGACATCTGGCCGAGAGGTAGCCCAGCTCGGCCGTGTGGTTCACCTGTTCATTAATCTCATGGCAGAGAATCTTTTGAAATTGCCAGCAGAGCTGCGCGTCCGACTTGAGCACGGCAATAAAGAGCGGCGCGGGAATTCGTCGCAGCTCGCATCTGGTCAACGTCACGGCATTGACGGAAAACGGCTTTTGCAGAATGACGCAGGAGGCTCCGAGAAAACAGCCCTTCGAGCGCAGGCTGGTGATGACCTGTTG
>JAFBAJ010000538.1 GCA_019247865.1 Acidobacteriota bacterium | reverse complement strand
TGGTGCGACCGGTCGCGCGCTTCGATAATTCTTTGGCGAGCTTGATGCGCTGCGCCTCGCCGCCCGAAAGCGTCGTCGCGGATTGTCCGAGCTTGATGTAGCCGAGGCCGACATCGAGCAGCGTCTGCAATTTCTGCTTGATCTGCGGAATATTTTCCAGCAGCGGCAAAGCCTCTTCGACCGTCGTGTCGAGGAGGTCTGCGATGGACTTGCCCTTGTATTTGACCGAGAGCGTTTCGCGGTTATAACGCGCGCCGCGACAGACATCGCAGAGGACATAGACATCGGGCAGGAAATTCATCTCGATGCGCTTGAGGCCGTCGCCCTCGCAGGCTTCGCAGCGTCCGCCCTTGACGTTGAAGGAGAAGCGTCCGGGCTTGTAGCCGCGCTCTCTGGATTCCGGGAGCATCGCGTACAGCTCGCGGATCGGCGTAAAGAGTCCGGTGTAGGTCGCAGGGTTCGAGCGCGGCGTGCGGCCGATGGGCGACTGGTCGATCTCGATCACTTTATCAACGTGTTCGAGCCCTTCGATCTCGCGGAACTCGCCGGGCTCCGTCAGCGAGCCGTAGAGATGGCGCGCCAGCGCGCGATAGAGAATGTCATCGACGAGCGTTGACTTGCCTGAGCCGGAGACGCCGGTCACGACCGTCAGGAGGCCGAGCGGGAACGTGACATCGATCTCTTTTAAGTTATTGGCGTGTGCGCCGCGAATCGTGATCGCTTTGCCGTTCGGCGAGCGGCGCTGTGCGGGCACGTCGATCTTGAGCGCGCCGCAGACGTAAAGCCCCGTCACGGAGTTCGGATTGCAGGAGACCTCCTGCGGCGTGCCGGTCGCGACGACTTCGCCGCCGTGCGCGCCCGCGCCGGGGCCGAGGTCGACGACGAAGTCCGCGCGATTGATCGTCTCCTCGTCATGCTCTACGACGAGGACTGTGTTGCCGAGGTCACGTAAGGCGCAGAGCGTCTCCAACAGCTTCTGATTGTCGCGCGGGTGGAGGCCGATGGAAGGCTCGTCCAGGACGTAGAGCACGCCGCGCAGCTGCGAGCCGATCTGTGTCGCAAGGCGTATGCGCTGGCCTTCGCCGCCGGAGAGCGTGGCCGACGGACGATCCAAAGTGATATAGCCGAGTCCCACCGTTTCGAGAAAGCGCAGGCGATTTCTGATCTCGCGCAGGACGAGCCCGGCGATCTGCTCTTCGCGCTCGTTGAGCTTCACTTTGTCGAAGGCCGCGACCGCGTCTTCAATCGGCATCGAGGTGTAGTCCGCGATTCCGCGCCCGCCGAGCCGCACGGCGAGCGATTCCGGTTGCAGCCTCTGCCCCAAACAATCCGGACAGGTGATCGGCGACACCATCTCTTCGAGCGCGAGCCGCACCTTTTCGGAAGGCGCGTCGTTCATGCGCTCGCGCAGGTGACGCACAGCGCCCTTCCAATCGCTCTGGTACGTATAAAGACCCTGACGAAAAGTGACGGGCACGTCGACGCCGTAGAAGAAGGCGTCGCGCGCTTCCTTAGGCAGCTCTATGAAAGGCGTGCTCGGATCGAGATTGAGATGCTTGATGACTGCGACGAGCGCGCTCTTCAAATACGCAGAGCCCTGCTTGTCGTCCGCGCCCATGAAGGCGATCTTGTTGGACGGTTCGGTCGCGTCCGGGATGATCTTGGCGGGATCGACTTCGAGGACTGTGCCGAGGCCGTGACAACGCTTACAAGCGCCGTAGGCCGAGTTGAAGGAGAAAGAGCGCGGCTCTAAGGGCGGCACGTTGATGCCGCAGTTGACGCAGGCCATGCGCTCGGAATAGAGCTTCTCGTCGCCGTCCACGACCGCGACGAGCACCGCGCCGCCCGTCAGCTTCAAAGCCGTGCGGACGGATTCCGAGAGGCGCTCGTTGATGCCGGGCTTGATGAGGAGCCGATCAACGACCGCTTCGATGGTGTGATTGCGTCGCTTGTCGAGCCGTATCTCTTCGTCGAGCGCGACCAGCTCGCCGTCAACTCGTGCGCGCAGAAAGCCGTCCTTCGCCAGCTTCTCCAGTTCCTTTTTGAACTCGCCCTTGCGCCCGCGCACGATGGGCGCGAGGATCATCACGCGCTCGCCTTCGGGCAGAGCGAGGACGCCCGTCACGATCTGCTCGACGGACTGGCGCGTGATCTGCGCGCCGCACATGTGGCAGTGCGGCTGGCCGATGGAAGAGAAGAGAAGGCGCAGGTAATCGTAGACTTCCGTCACCGTGCCGACGGTCGAGCGCGGGCTGCGCGAGACGGTCTTCTGTTCGATGGAGATGGCGGGCGAGAGCCCGTCGACCGAATCCACGTCGGGCTTTTCGAGCTGGTCCAGGAACTGCCGCGCGTAGGCCGAGAGCGATTCAACGTACCGCCGCTGTCCCTCGGCATAAATGGTGTCGAAAGCCAGCGACGATTTGCCGGAGCCGGAAAGCCCGGTCATCACCGTCAGGCGGTCGCGCGGGATCTCCACGTCGACGTTCTTCAGATTGTGCTCACGCGCGCCGCGAATGGAGATGTTCTTCAGCATC
>JAFBAJ010000456.1 GCA_019247865.1 Acidobacteriota bacterium | reverse complement strand
GCTTTGAAAGAGATGCCGAACAGCCTCGCGCTTTTGACGGGCGCGGCCTACTGGTTCGCCGCGCATAACGAGAGCGCGCGGGCCATCGAGCTGGCGCAGAAAGCCGTCGAGCTGGAGCCGCGTTATACCTGGGGACACATCGCGCTCGCGCGCGGCCTGCTCGCGCAGAAGCGTCCGCTGGAAGCCGAGCGGGCGCTGCTCTTAGCACGCCAGTACGGACGTTTCCCGACGCTCGATTATGAGCTGGCTTCTGTGCTCGCGGCGGCCGGGCTCTACGGCGAAGCGGTCAGCGCGCTCACTCCCTCTTTCACCATTAAGGACGATCAGATCGAGACTTCCCTCGCGGGACGCACGCCCGCACACGCAGGCAGCTTTACGGAGTTGCTCGCGCCCGAACGCCGCGCGAGCATCTTTCAGTTCACGGCGGCGGATAACGAGACCGGCGCGCGCACACTCAAAGCCCTGCTCGCTTTTAACAGCGCCATCAATCCTGCGGGCGGCGAGAGCGCGATCAAAGAGGCCGACGTGCTGAGCGCGGCGCAAGCCTTCATCGGCGGAGGCGATGAGGAGATGCGCGTCTTTCGACGGCTCTACGTCGCCAACAGCCTGGTCGAGCATCGTCTCGCGCTCTCCAAATCGCTGGAGCTGATCGACGCGGCGACGACCGAGGTCGACACGGCGCTCGGCTTGCCGAACGCTTCGGTCGCGGTGATGTCGGACGAGCTGCTCAACGCGCGCCACACGGCCAACACGTACGGCTCGACCTTCAACGTGCCGACCGTCGAGCGGCAGACGCTCTCGCAGATCATGCGCGGGCGGATGGAGGACATCGCCGGGTGGTCGCTCTACAATCAGGAAAAGTATGCTGAAGCAATCGTGCGCCTGCGCCGCGCGACGGGCGTGCTGCCCGAAAAGAGCGTCTGGTGGCGCAATGCTATGTGGCATCTCGGCGCGTCGCTGGAAGCGAGCGGCAAAGCGCAGGACGCGCTCGATGCATATTACAGGAGCTACCGGAGCGGCAAGGTCGACCCGACGCGATACGCCGTCATCGCCGGACTGTATCGCCGCGTCAACGGCTCGCTCGACGGCCTCGAAGCTAAAATCGGACCCGCGCCCGTCTTCACTTCAACCCCTTTGTCCGGCAATGCGAGCAGCCAGGTCTCCGCCACCACGCCCGCTCCCTCCGCCGACGAGGCGAACAAAATCGAAGAACAGAAACCCGCCGTCGCACCACAGCCGGTCGAAGAGAAACCCGAAGCAGCGAAGCCTGAAGCAGCGAAGCCCGTCGAAGCTCAGCCGAACGTTGAGACGCCAAAGAGCGTTGACGCCCTGCCCGCTCCGACCGCAACTCCGACTCAGGAGGCGACGCCCGCGCCGACTCCTGAGGCCGCGCCGACGCCCGTGGAGGTTGCGCCCGGCCCGCCGCAGCCGGCCGAGAACAACGAGACGCCCGCAGCATCTTCGGGCGCGGCCGCGCGGCCGAGGCGCGTCGCACAGGGCGAGTGCGTCCTGCTCATCAGCGAACCCTCCGTGACCATCCAGAACGGCGGCGCGGCTCCCATCAACGTCACCCTGGACGGCCTCGACCGCCTGGACAAAGTGACCGCCACCAGCAGCGACTGGTCTGCCATCGCGGCCTTTCCGGAACCACGCAAGGACGCGAGCAGCAACACGCTGACCTTCTCCATCACTTCGATCAGTAAGCAGACCGGCACCTTTACCATCACTTTCAAATCGCCCTGCGGGTCGAGGGACGTGACGGTGACGGTGCGATGAGTCGGCCCCGGCCTGAGAGAGAGAAGCATGCCGCTGCCGATCTCGCATGGACTTGTCGGCGCTACGGTCGTCGCTCTCTGGCGGCCTCGGAGCCGCGTGTCACTTGATTGGCCGCAACTCTTCTGCGGCGCGATACTGGCCGTCAGTCCAGATGCAGACTTCCTGCTCGTCTGGGGATTTCATCAGCGCGGCTGGCATCGCAGCTTCACGCATTCGATTCTGATGGCCGTCATCATCACGCTCCTGATGCTGGCGATGCGCGGCCTCCTGGAGACGAGGACGGCTCTGGCTTATGGCACAGCTTTTCTGTCGCACGGCCTGCTTGATTTCGCGACCACACGTCTCGGCGGAGGCGTGCAATTGCTGTGGCCCTTCTCAGGCGAAAGGCTCAGGCTGGGGTTGATCGGAATCTCGGAATTTCCGCACGGCTTAGGATTCGTGGAGCTGTTAAAGTCGGCGCTGATTGAAATGCTGGTCTTTGTGCCAGTGCTCTTAATCGTGCTGGGGCTGAGAAGATTCGTCTTAGGAGCTGAGCCTCAAAGCATAACTTGAGCGTCGCGGTGTCGCTGAGCCTCTTTCAGCCCTGCTTCTCCGCCTCCGCATAAATCCGGTCGATCAGGTCCTTATATTTTTCATCCACGATGCGCCGCTTGACCTTGAGCGTGGGCGTCAGCTCGCCGCCTTCGATGGTCATCTCGTGTTGGATGAGGGCGATGCGTTTGACCTTTTCGTACTGCGCGAGCCCCTCTGTGTGCGCGTCCACCTGCCGCTGAAAGAGGTCCAGGATGCGCGGGTGTTTGATGAGCTCTGCGGGCGCGCGTTCGGGCATCCCCTTGAGCTCCGCATAGGATTGCAGTTGTTCCCAGTCGGGCACGATGAGCGCGGCCGGGAACCTGCGCTCGTTGCCGACGAGGACGACCTGATTGACGAAGCGCGAGCCTTTGATGAGCTGCTCGATGACCTGCGGCGCGATGTACTTGCCGCCCGAAGTCTTGAACAACTCCTTCTTGCGATCCGTGATGCGCAGAAAGCCGTCCGCGTCGAGCACGCCGATGTCGCCCGTCCTGAACCAGCCGTCCTCCGTGATGACCGCGGCGGTCGCCTCCGGCTTGTTGTAATAGCCGCGCATCACGTTCGGCCCGCGCACTTCGATCTCGCCGTCCGCAGCGATCCGCACCGACACGTTGCGGATCGGTTTGCCCACCGTCCCGATGCGATTGTCTTCGAGCCTCCCGGCGGAGATCACCGGCGAAGTCTCGGTCAGGCCGTACCCCTGCACGATGGGCAGCCCCGCGCCAGTGAAGATATAACCGATCTCTTCCGAAAGCGCCGCGCCGCCCGAAATGAAGAGCCGCATCCGCCCGCCAAGCCCCGCCTGCCATTTCGAGAAGACGAGCCGCTGCGCCAGCTTATATTTCAGCGAGAGCAGGGCCGGAACTTTTTTGTGATTCAGAGCGAGCTGCGCATAAGCCTTGCCGGTCGCCACGGCCCAGGCCAGAATCGCGGCCTTCGCTTTACCTTCCGCCGCCGCCTTGTCCTTGATGCGCCCGTAAATTTTCTCGAACAGTCGCGGCACGCCGATGAAGATCGTCGGGCGCACTTCACGAAAATTCTCGCCGATCTTTTCCAGCGACTCCGCGTAATAGACGCTCATCCCGTGATGTATGTACATGTACATCGCCAGGCGTTCGAGGACGTGCGAGAGCGGCAGCACGGAGAGCGCCGTGTCCTGCTCGCCGAAAGAGAGATGGCCGGACGAGTCGATCAGGTTCGTGGTCAGGTTCGCGTGCGTCAGCATCACGCCCTTAGGCTCGCCGGTCGTGCCGGAAGTGTAGATGATCGTCGCCAGGTCGTCCGGCCCGACCGCACGCGCCAGCTCTTCCGAGAGCATCGGGCGCTCCGCGTCGAGCCGCCGCCCCAGCTCTTCGACCTCCGCCAGCGAGAGCGCGTGCTCGTCTTCAACGCCCTCTTTGTCAAAGAGAATGAAGTGCTCGATGGCGCGACAATCGGTGATGGCTTCGCGGATGCGCTCCAGCGCCTCGCGGTTCTGGATGACGAGCGCGCGCGCGCCGGAATCTTTGAGGATATAGCAGACCTGCGTCGGCGTCTGCGTCGTGTAGATCGGCACGTCGACC
>JAFBAJ010000391.1 GCA_019247865.1 Acidobacteriota bacterium | reverse complement strand
CGCAGCTCGCCGCCGAGCGCGTTGCGCGTGTCCACAATGAGCGTCGCCAGCTCCGTCACGCGCGCGTAATCGATCTCGCTGTGATCCGTCACGATGACGATGCAATCCGCGCCGCGCAGCTCTTCGTCCGTCAGCTCGACCGACTGCAAAGGCTCTGCCTCGCCCATCGTGTGCGCGTCGTCAAAGCTGACCTCGCCGACGAACGGATCATGATAACGCACGTCCGCGCCCTTCGCCCGCAGGAGGTCTATGATCGAGAGCGCAGGGCTCTCCCGCACATCATTGATGTCCTTCTTATACGCCACGCCCAGCAGCACGACGCGCGACCCGTTCAGGGCCTTTCGCGCATCATTCAACCCATCCGCCACCAGCCGCAACACGTGCTCCGGCATACGCGAATTCACCTCCTCCGCCAACCCTATGAAACGCGAATCAAACCCATGCTGCCGCGCCTTCCATGACAGGTAATGCGGATCGAGCGGAATACAGTTGTGCACGTAAATGCCGTAAGAGGTCGCAAAAGTATGGTTGTCTTCGACCTCTATGGAATAAACATCGATCGGTCGTTCGAGCTTTTTGATCTCAATCGATTTGATGGGCACAGTCGTCAAAGCGCCGAAGTGCTTAAAGGTCTTACTGGCAGGGTCGCGGCGGCTCTCTCTGAAATAGCGCTCCAGCCGCTCTCCCTTCGCGCCCAGCCAGCCGCGCATTCTGAGCAGTTGCTGCCGACCCTTCATCTGCAAATGAGGCTTGGCACGCTTGAAGGTCGGGGTGAATCCCAGGCCCTGAAGCAGATAGACGACCTGTTGGAACATCTGCGGGCTGCTGCTGAAAAAGCCCACCGCCGCAGAGGCGTTCCGATGCGTGTAGCTCCGCTCATTCTTCTGATATGTCTGCGTGCCCGTCCTGACATACACATCGCCGTCGCCGCGCAGCAGTCCTTTCAGCAGCTCGTGACGATGGAGCGTAGAGGCTCCCAGCAGGAGATCAGGCACGCGCATCTCTGTGGAGCCTCTTCCGCAATTGAGCACCTCCGTGAGCAGCCATCCTAAGAGGCTCGACCCGACACGAATGTGTGTGGCCTGATCGACAGGTGAATGATGAATCGAGCTGCGGACTCCAAGCTCTGAATCGAGCAACGAGCGCACATCATTGATGTATTCCGTTTCGGCGCGATGGAAAGTTAAGCGCACGCGATCCCGGCCACGCTCCCGCGTAGTGCAGCCTTCGGCCAGATAGTAGCCGATCAGTCGCGCCAGCTCAGGCGTCAACCTGAGCACGGCGGGGAACGAAGTTGCGCTTGGCCCACGGCCTGTGTGCAGGCGCAGCGATTGATGCGGGATAGCGATCTCCCCTGCTTCTTCTAACGCCAGATAATCGCTCAGGGGAAGATAGTCTTGTCTCACAAATTCCTGAACGGGAGCCGCGCCCAGTCTCTTTTTGAGAGCTGCACGATAGGCGCTCCATGAGCCGTCGTTGAGGCGCACGCGAATTTTAGCGGTCAGCTCTGCCGGCAACAGCGGGAGCAGGTCGATCAACGGGTTGGCGATGTTGTTCAGCAATCCGCCCACAACGGGCGTCGGCAAATGATGGATCGGAATACGCGCGCCGGCTTTCAAGTCGCGCGCGAATATCTTTTGCAGCGTGCCCGATTCGTCGCAGACCAACATCGGATGCTTATCCGTCACAGTCAGGCGGCGGTTGTCGCTGGTCGTGACCGTGACGACAGACCCGCTGAACCTGCGCCGGAAGAGATGCGTGACAGGCTTCCATTGCGGCAACTGCGTTTGAGGGTTGAGCGAGAGAGCCTGGAGCTGAGGATTCGTAATCACGTCCACGCCGCTTATGTCCAGTGCGCGGGTTTCCTGCTCGGCGAAGATCGAGGCTATCGGTCGAAGGCTCTCCGCGGAGCTGTTCTCCTCGCGCACGATGATCGTTTCGTCGCCCACCAGGCAGTGGCCGCCGATGCCGGGGCCGGGATAGAAGGGCATGAAGCCGAAGGGCTTGGTGGCGGCGGCGCGGATGACTTCCCAGGTGTCTATGCCGAGGGCGTAGCAGAGGCGTGCCATCTCGTTCGCCATGCCGATGTTGACGGCGCGAAAGGTGTTCTCCAGGAGCTTGGCGGCTTCGGCGACGCGTGCGGAGCTGACGGCGTGCACGTCTCGGACGATCTGGCCGTAGAGATGTGCGGGGACTTCGGTGGAGTCTTCGGTCACGCCGCCGACGACCTTAGGGATGTTGTGCGTCTGGAACTGCGGGTTGCCGGGATCAACTCTCTCGGGCGAGAAGGCGAGCAGGAAGTCCGCATCCAGTTTGAGTCCCGTCTCCTCGAACATCGGGAGCAGAACTTCGTCGGTCGTGCCCGGATAGGTCGTCGATTCGAGGATCACGAGCTGCCCGCGCCTGAGGCTCCGCCTGATCTCTTCGGCGGCGGCGAGGATGTAGGAGATGTCCGGCTCTTTCGTCTTTCTGAGCGGCGTCGGGACGCAGATGATGATGATGTCGCAGGCGGCGAGGCGGCTGAAATCGGTCGTCGCCGAGAGCTTTTCGACCGCGATCAGCTCCGCGACCAGCTCCGAGCTGACATCGCCGATGTACGAGCGGCCGTGGTTGATCTCCGCGGCTTTGCTCTCATCCACCTCAAAGCCGACGGCCGTGAAGCCTCCGCGCGCGAACTCGACCGCGAGCGGCAGGCCGACGTAGCCGAGGCCGATGACGCCCACACGCGCGCGCTGTTTGGTGATTAGTTCCGTAATCTCGCTTCTTATCATTGGCTTAGGTTTCCGGCTAATATCATTGAAAGCATCGCTTTGAGGCAGGACGAGTTGGCACGCCGTGCAATCAACATCCAGACTATGTGAGCGTCGCGCGGGCTGTCAAGCCGGACTAAATCTCAGTCGTGTCCTAAATTGTTTTTCTCTGTGTCTCTCTGTGTCTCTCAGCGACTTCTCTGCGTCTCTGCGTTGAGCTGATGCTGCACAATACTCAACACAGAGGCGCAGAGTTCACGCAGAGCAAGCGCAGAGAGTTGAATTTAGGTCACCACCTGAATCTTGACAGCGGCGGCAAGACAGGCCAATATCCAAGCCCAATAAGGGGCGACCCGGCAAGTTCAGCATCATGGACAGTCTTTATAGGGGCGGCGCGCCAACGGCTCTGCCAAGAGAGCGGCGCGCGCGACTCGATACGCTTTAGTAAATTCTGACACCGAAAGGACGCTTGAAAAGATATGCGTGATAAGAATGGGCGGCGCGGCGCGGCCGTAGCGCTGCTGCTGCTGGCCGCATTCGCGCTGGCTTGCGGCGCGCTCAAAAACCTCGGCAGCAATTCGCAGGCGGACGCCAACAAGCTGGTCGCGGAGGCCAACAGCGAGCTCAAGGAGATCGACCGCATCGCGGACGACAACGAAGAGAAGATGGACGCGCTCGACAAGGCCGACAAGGACGGCAAGTCCGCCGAAGTCAAAAGCCTGCTCGAAGACCTGATGAAGGCCATTGACGACGGCCTCAAGCATGGCGAGACGGCCGCCGACAAGCTCGACAAAGCCTCCAAGATGAACGTCGACGATAAGTACAAAGAGTACCTGTCGCTCAAGTCGCAGTCGCTGCGCAAACAGATCGAAGCCTTCAAGGAGCGCAAGGAGGCCGCCAAGATCATGCACGACAACTACGACAGCACGGACAAGACCGCGTTGGCGAAGGCTAAGGACGACTTTAAGAAGAAGAACAGCAACTTCAAGAAGCTGCTCGGCGAGGCCAAAGACCTGAGCCGCAAGGCCGACGACATCGCCCGTGCGAACCCGAGCATCGGCAAGACCTCGTAAGGCCGCACGAAGAAAGACAACGCTTCACCGCAGAGGCGCAGAGAAGTCGCAGAGACGACGCAGAGACAGCATAGCTTTCAAACCTCTGCGCAAACTCTGCGGAAACTCTGCGCCTCTGCGGTAAAGCGTGGCTCTCATGAGTAATCCCCCCGCAAAACTTGAGCGTGGTCTGGGGCTCGTTGACGCGACGATGATCGTCATCGGCTCGATGATCGGCTCCGGCATCTTCATCACCTCGGCGGAATCGGCGCGGCTCGTCGGCTCGCCCGGCTGGTTGCTCGCGGCCTGGGCCGTGGCGGGAGTGCTGACGATGACGGGCGCGCTCTGCTGCGCGGAGCTGGCGGCGATGATGCCGCGCGCCGGCGGGCAGTACGTCTTCCTGCGCGAAGCCTACAGTCCGGGCGTCGGCTTTCTCTTCGGCTGGTCGCTCTTTCTGGTCATCCAGACGGGGACCATCGCGGGGGTCGCCATCGCCTTCGCCAACTTCATGGGCGTCCTGACGAGCAAGGTCTCGGCGACCAACTATTT
>JAFBAJ010000172.1 GCA_019247865.1 Acidobacteriota bacterium | reverse complement strand
GTGCGCGAGTTTCCGCCCGTCTGTTACTACTTCATCGCGCTCGGCGTGTGGTCGCTCCTGCATCTCGTCTATCTCGTCTGGTACTTCGGTAAGCGCCCTTACGAGCGGCGACTGATGCAGCTCGTGAGCGAAGCTTATGGCACGGATTACGAGCGGTTTTAAGAGGGCAGGAGCGATGAGCCGAACCATCGTCGGAGTGATGGGGCCGGGCCGGGGCGCGAGCAGGGAAGTCTCGGCTGCTGCGCACGAGCTGGGCCGCCTGATCGCGTTGCAGGGCTGGGTCCTGTTGACCGGCGGCCGGGACGCGGGCGTGATGGCGGCTGCGTCAAGCGGTGCGAAAGAGGCCGGAGGCATCACGGTCGGGATTCTGCCGGGCGCTGATACGCGCGGCGCATCCGCGGACGTTGACATTCCGATCATCACCGGCTTGGGACAGGCGCGCAACAACATCAACGTGCTGTCGAGCAGCATCGTCATCGCCTGCGGAATGGGCGCGGGCACGGCCGCCGAGATCGCGCTCGCGCTCAAAGCCGGAAAGCACGTCATCCTGCTCCATTGCGGTCTGGAAGCCGCAGCCTTCTTTCAATCGCTCAGTCAGGAACGGGTCTTCATCGCCGAGCAGGCGTCAGAAGCCGTGACCATTGCCGCGAAGCTGCTCGGCGCAACATAAGCTCAACGCAGAGACAGCATAGCTTTCAAATCTCTGCGCCTTCTCTGCGTCTTCTCTGCGCGAACTCTGCGCCTCTGCGGTGAATCGTTTACTGTAACTTTCCACGCACGCTCTCCGGCAGGTACGTGCGAAAGACGAAATCGTTCTTCTTCTCGGAGAGGTGGCACGAGCGGCAATCGCCTGTCTTCTGTCGCAGGGTGACGGCGCTCGCGCGGCCGTCGAGCAGCAGAAACTCCCAGTCGTTCGCGCGCTTATTAAATCCGCGCTCGCGCTTGACCATCACGGCGAGCATCTGCGGCTCCTGTGCCTCGTCTCTGCTCAGCATCTTCTCGCGGACGATGACCGAGCCGACCGGGAACTCCGGCTGCCGCATCTCCATCATCGCACGGCGCGCGATGTCGTTGACATAGACGACGCCGAAAGAGCTGGCGCCTCGTTCGTGCAGGTGGCGGGGATTGCGCTTGGGACGGAGCGGAAGTGCCGGATTGACCAGGCCGGGGATGACCGGGCGGCTATAGCTGAGCGGGCTTTCGATACGCATCACGGCGGCGGCAGTATTGATAGCCAAACTGCGGTCAGCGCTCGGGCGCTCGCTCGGCCAGGCTGGGCTGCTGTAGTAGTCTGGGAAAGCTGTATCTGATCTGGATGCGGAGGCCGGACCGACCTCGATGTAAACACTTCAACCGCCTGCCGAGGCGAAGTCGGTCACGAGCGGCTTCTCTGTGACGCGCGTCCAGCGCCGGTAATCGGCGACCTCTTTGAGCGCGGCCTCGCTGGTGAAGGAGTTTTGTTGCGCCGTCTCATCCGGGCCTAAGCGCGCGAGACCTTTGACGCACAGGACTGAGAGCAGCAGGACGGCGAGAGAAAGAGACTTCGCATGTAACCGGGTCATGACGGTTTCCTCTTTGGTTGAGCCGGATCGGTAACTCTGAGCAGGCGCTCTTTCTCCGTCTGATTCAATTTTCGGGCCACGGGTTTCCCGTGGCTTCTGTTTTCAGCGCAGCTTTTGTCGCGCCTCGTCCGGCAGGTATGTGCGGAAGACGTAATCGTCCTCGTTCTGCTTGCCATGACAACTCATGCAATCGATCTTGAGCTGGCGCTGCTGAAGCTGGCCTTCGGCGAGGTCAGAGACGATGAACTCCCAATCACCACTGCCGGGACTAAATCCCTTCTCGCGCTTAATCATCACGGAGAGGAGGGACGGCGTCGTGCTCGTCTCCGTCCGCAGCTTTTCCCTGACGATGACGGAGCCGACGGGAAAGCTCGGCCTCTGCCTGGTCAGCATCGCCTGCCGCGCGATGTCGTTGACGTAGACCACGCCGAAAGAGTAGATGAACTGACTGTGCGTCTGCTCATCGTCGGCGGGCTGTGGCTTGACAGGTTCTTTTGGTGTGTCAGCATTCACGATGCTGGTGGTGGCTCCGGCCACGCCGTTGTCTCAAGAGTCCTGGCCGTCGATAGTGAAATTATTGGCCCGGCGCGGCGTCTCGTTGACACGCGTCCAGGACTTATAAGCCGCGAACTCTTTGAGCACGTCGCGCGTCTGCGCCTGCGTGGCGAAACGGGAGAAGCCTGCGACGCACGCGACGCCGAGCAGCATGAGACAGAGGAGCGCCACTTTCACGCGCCCGATGGTTCGAAGGTTCATCGCCGGAAACCTCCCAAAAAAGATTTGGCTTAGCGGGTTGAAGCGAGACTCAGCTCTTCCGTCTGATGCGCGTTGCCTTCCGTCTGTTGCCGCGCGTGGTAAGAGGAGCGCGTGAGCGGGCTCGACTCGACGTGATGAAAGCCCAGCTCCATGCCGATCTCGCGCCAGCGCGCGAACTCGGCGGGCGTGACGTAGCGCTCGACCGGCAGGCGGCGCTCGTACGGTTGCAGGTACTGCCCGATGGTCATGATGTCGCACGAGACAGCGCGCAGGTCTTTCATCAACTCGACCACTTCATCGAACTCTTCGCCGAGGCCGACCATGATGCCGCTCTTGGTCAGCATCCCGCGCCCCTCCGCGTCACGCCGCCGCGCCGCGCGTTCGAGCAAGGTGAGCGTCTGTTGATAGTTCGCGTCGGGACGCACGCGGCGGTAGAGCCGCGCGATGGTCTCCGTATTGTGATTGAGCACGTCCGGCTGTGCATCGAGGACTGTGTTGAGCGCTGCTTCGTCGCCGTTGAAATCCGGGATCAGGACTTCGACCTTGCAGTCCGGGTTGAGCGCGCGCACTTCTCTGATGGTCGCGGCCCAATGCGCCGCGCCGCCGTCCGGCAGGTCGTCGCGGT
>JAFBAJ010000633.1 GCA_019247865.1 Acidobacteriota bacterium | reverse complement strand
GACCAGCTCGCGCAGGTCGCCGAGCCCTGTGTCCGTCCCGGCGCGCTGTGCGTTGCGCACCAGTGAAGTGAATTCCGCAGCGGCTACGTCAAGGTTGGTGTCGCGCCCTTCGGGCGTCAAGACCTTCTCGACTGCGATGCCGTCCGTGCCCATGATGAGCGCGCCCGTGCATCCATCCGTGCGTTCGATGATCGCTTCCAACGGTTCTCTGAACATCAGTCGCTCTCCTTCCCTTTTAATTAAGGACGGGACACCGGCTGCTGGCCGCCTGTGGGCTGCTGCTGACCCTGACCACCGGCGGGCGGCGGCGCGGTCTGCTGCTGTTGCTGCTGCTGGAGCGGCGACGGCGTGTTGCTCGGCGGATTGCCGAGCGGCACCGGCTGCAGGATCGTGGTCGTGCGCGTTCCTGTGCTCACCGTTCCGTTCGTCGGATTGCCCTGCATGTCCGGGCGATAGATGCGCGGGGTGATGAAGAACAGGATCTCGTTGGTCTGGCGCGTGGTCTGCTTGCGCTTGAAGAGATTGCCGAGGACAGGAATGCTGCCGAGTCCCGGCGTGCGATTCTGTATCTCGCTCTCGTTATCGGCCAGCACACCGCCGACGACCGTCGTTCCGCCATCCGGCACGAGGACTTCGGTCTGCATGCGCTGCGTGTCAATGCCGGGCGTGCCCGCCACTGCGATGGCCGTGTTGACGCTGTTGTTTTCCGCCACGACGCGCAGCACGACCGTGCCGACATCCGTGATCTGCGGAGTGATGGAGAGACGCAGCGGAACGGAGACGAACGTCGTCGTGAAGACGAGCGCGCCGCCGGAGCCGCCCGCGCCGGTCTGCGGCGTGACGACAGGAATCTGCTGTCCGCTCTCGATCTGCGCCGGACGATTGTTGAGCGCCGTGACGCGCGGGCTGGCGATGACTTTGGCCTGGCCTTTGGTCTCGGCGGCGGTGATGGCCGCGCTGATCTGCGCCGTGCCGAAGATGCCCGTCGTCAGACCGATGACGGTCGAAGGCAGGTTAGCGCCGAGTCCGTTCGACGGAACGAGCGTGCCGGGCAGGCCGCCGGGGACGCCCGGTTGCAGGCCGGCGTTGCCGCCGTTCGGCAACGTGCTGATCGAAGCGCCCGGATTATTCGCGCCGTTGAAGATGGTGGCGGCGAGCTGCACGCCGAGGTCGCGGCTGAAGTTGCGGTTGGCGATGACGATGCGCGTTTCGATCTCGACCTGCGGCTCCGGTTGATCGAGCAGCAGGACGAGCTGACGCACGGCGTCAATGTTCTCTCTCACGTCGGTCACGATGAGCGTGTTGCTGCGCCCGTCGACTTCGACGCTGCCGCGCCGCGAGAGACGACGCGCGATGATCGGCAGGATGCCGGAGTCTCCGCCGCCGCCAGTGACGTCGCCGCCCTGGCCGCCGGAGAAGTTCTGGCTGCCGCTGCCGCCGCCGCCGCCGACCGTGCCGCCCGCAAAGCCGCCGGTCGAACCGGCCGCAGTGGCGAGCGTGCCGGAGGCGCGCGCGTAGTTCAGGCGAATGAATTCGGTGTAGAGCGGCGAGTTGTCGAGCTGCGATTCCCGGATCTTCTGCTGCGTGGAGGTCTCTGTCGCGAGGACTTCGGTCGTCGCCACGCGCAGGATGTTGCCGTTGACATCAATGCCCAGACGGTTCGCGCGCAGGATGGCTTCGAGCGCGACGTTCCAGGGCACGTCCGTCACGTTGACCGTCACGGGGACGGCTCCGACCGAGCTGTCGATCACAAAATTGACGCCGTACTGCTCCGTGATGTAGTTCAGGATGTCGCGGATGTCCGCGTTGACGACGTTGAGGTTGATCGGTTCGCCGACGAAGCCGGGCGAGCCGTACTGCTGTCCCTGTGCGCTCTGCGCAGACGAGCCGGAGCCGGCAGACATGCCGCGCGGCGAGGGCGTCGGGACGGGCTCGGCTTTCGCATCCGCTGCGGGCGAAAGCTCGACCACCAGATTGTTATCATCCATCCGCGAGCGTTCGCGCGCGGGCGCACGCAGCGTGACGCTGAGGCGCGGATTGCTGCCGTTATCGACCGTCACTTTTTCGGCGAGGCCGGAGGCCAGCGCGTATGTCGGCGAGAGGCGCGAAGCATCAACGCCCGGCAGTTCGACCACGAGCGTGCGCGCATCCGGCCGCTTGACCGAGTAGGCCATCGGCGCGGTGCCAGAGATCGTGATCAGCGTCTGCGCGCCGCTCACAGTGGCGCGCACGTCGGTCGCTACCGGCGCGCTGTTGGTGCCCGCCAGGGCGAGCAGGGAGATCGAACACACAAACAAGAGGACGAGCGCGCCCCTGCGTGTGGTCGCATAAAGATGATGCAAAGCAGGCATGTTTCCCTCCTTAGGGGAATGACCGAATGGTCTCCGCCACGCGCTGCGCTCGTCGGGTTTTAAGGAAAAAGCCCCCTTAAAGCGCGCGCCGCACAATGCAGAACCGTCCGGCTAGGGTTTACAGGTGCAGGCTCATCTGTCGTATGGACTGCACATAACTAGGTCTCGTGTGGGATAGGCTGTTCTCAGGCTCCTATCTTTCACGAGACCCGAAAAGTCTTTAGGGCTTGTCGGCGACTTCGGCGACTTTGGCCTTGTCGCCGCTCGTCTTGGCCTCTTCGGCGGGCGCTGCCTTCGAGCTCTTCTGCGCGGTCATCGAGTCCGTCACGGCGTTGGCCTGCCGCAAGGGCTTGGTCTCGACCGTCGTCTGGCTCTTGCCGTCGCTGAAACGCATCTCGCGGCGAAAGACGAGCCGGTTCTCTTCGATGGCGACGAGCTGGCCGTCATAAAACGTCTCGCCCGGATAGACCACGTAAGAGAGCTTGATCGGCGTCGCTTCGACCATCGCGGCGTAACCGCGCGGCGTGCGGAAGATGCCCGTGACCTGCATCTCGCTCAAGAGCAGTGCGGTCGTCGGCTTAGGCGCGGAACGCTGTGCGTTCATGGCGGCCATCTTCTGCGCCTTGTAGCGATCCACGCGCTCCTGGATCGAGGGCGGCGTGATCGGCACCGGAGTCAGCTTGTTGTACTTGGGCCTCTTCGGCGGCTGCGGCTTCATGAAGGGGTCGCGTTCCTGGGCTGCGCTGCGGAAGGTCGCGCCGCCGAGCAGCAAAGCACCGCAGAGGGCACAGCCGGTCAGCGCGTAGCGAATGATGTGTGTGTAGTGCTTCATAGTTTGCTCTCGTCCTGTGGTGGAATTATTTTGCGGGCGCGGGGGCTGCCGGCTGCTGCGCGTTCTGCGCCGCGTTCGGGGCGGCGTTCGGGGCAGCCGGTTTGTTCTGTTGCAGCTTCTCCGCCGAGACGTAATAGGCGGTCAGCAGGAACTGCGCGTCAATCGTCCTGTTCGAGCTCTGATCCGGCGTCTGCTTGATGCTGAAGTCCGTGATCGAGACGATGCGCTGCATCTTGGCTAACTCTTCGTAGAACTGACGCAGGTTGGTAAAGGTGCTGGTGACTTCGACTTCGACCGGCTTGCCGCTGTAGAAGTCCTTCTGGAAGTCGTCCTTAGGCGAGAAGCGGCGCAGCGTCAGGCTGGTCGAGCGGGCGCGATCCTGCAGGTTCTGCAGGACGTTGGTGATCTCGCGCTGCTCCGGCAGGAGCGCCTTCAGCTCTTCATACTCTTCCTGCTTGCGCTGGTAGTCGGCGCGGAACTCGTTGATCCGCTGCGAAGCGATGCGCGCGGCTTCGTTCTGCTGTTTGAGGCCGGCCACCTGCTCTTCGATCTCTTTGGTCTCGGCGCGCACGCCGCTGGTCACAAAGTTGAAGAAGAGGCCGAAGATCGCGAGCGCAATGCCGCTGAAGATCGCCAGTTGAAAGTACCAAGCCAGTGATTGCAGTTTCTTTAACATAGATCGTTTCCCTTCTCGCGTGAGAACGCCGGAGCGATTGGCGTCAACTACTTCTGCGCGACCTGATTGGACGCCGGATTCGCGGCCTGATTCGCGCTGTTCGGAGCAGTGGCAGTGTTGGAACCGGGGGTTGTGGTGTTGCCCGGCGTGTAGGCGCACTTGATGGTGAAGTCCACCGTTTCAGGCTTCGGCAAAGGCTTGCCCGTCGCATCCGTGGCTGCGGGCACGGCCGCCGGCTGGAGCCCGTTGGTCGAAGCGGCGAAAGTCATCTCTTTGCGCACCGTCTCGATGCTCAGGTTGGAGAAGAGGCCGAAGGAGAATTCCAGACTGCGGCCGAACTGTGTGACCGTGCCTTCGTTCGGCGAGTTGCCCTTGATGACGAGCTGCTCGCCCTTCTGGTCAACGCTCTCCAGGTAGAGCCCCGGCGCGCCGTCGATGCGCTCCTTGAGAGCTCTCAGGACCGCGCCCGGCCCCGTCTGCGAAGAGCGCAGAGCCTTGATCGCATCAATGCGGCCTTCGATGGCCTGGGTCTTGGCCTTGAGGTCATCCTGCTCCTTGATGATCGCAGCCATCTGCACCGCAATCGCCTGCTGCTCATCCAGCTCCTTCTGCGCATTCATCTTCGCGCGCAAGGTCAGGAAGTAGTGGCCGCCGAGGGCGACGAAGAGCAGAGCGAAGACGACCACCGCGAGCAGGATCGTCTGCGAGCCCTGACTGACGACCTTCTTCTCGACGACGGCGACGCCGCGCGGACGGTCGGTGACGGATTCTAAAAGATTGATGTAAATCATCGCGCGTCAACTCCTCTCAAAGCGAGCCCGACAGCCACGGCCATTTCCGGCACGACCTCGCGCATGTAATCTGGATCGAAACGTCTGGCATCCACCTTGATCTGGCGGAACGGGTCGAGCACTTCAACCGGAATCTCGAAGCGGCTCGACAAATAAGCGGAGAGGTTCGGCAGCTTGGAACCGCCGCCCGAGATCAGGATCCGCTGCACCGCCGCCTCGCCGTCCTCGGCCGTCGCGCGGTAGAAGTCCATCGTCTTCTGAATCTCCAGCGCGAGGATGTCCGAGACCGTTTCCAGGATCGGCTCGATGGGACGCGGCTCGACTTCCGACGGCAGCGGCATGCCGCGCTTGACGGCTTCGGCCTGCGGGTGCGTCAGTCCCAGCTCTTTCTGCAGGACTGCGGTGAACTGGTTGCCGCCCACCGTCACGTCGCGCGTGAAGACCGACTTCACGCCGTTCAGAATATTGATGTTCATCGTCGAAGCGCCGACGTTGAGGAGCGCCACGACCTGGCCGGGCTGCGGCTGGTAGTTGACCTCGTAGCAGTTCTGCAAAGCGAAGGCGTCCACGTCAATCACCGCCGGCTGCTTGCCCGCGAGCTGGATGGCCTGCTTGAGGTTGGCGA
>JAFBAJ010000136.1 GCA_019247865.1 Acidobacteriota bacterium | reverse complement strand
TGCTCCTCGCCGCCTTTGTCGTAAGCGTAATGCGCGCGCCCGAGGGCTTCGACCATCGTCTCCAGCGTGACCTGCCGCACGCCGTCCGCGTCGGGCGCGGTCGATTCGACCGCCGCTTCGAGCGCGGCCAGAGCCACACGCGCATCGCCGTGCGCCGAATGAGCCACGCGCGCGAGGGCTTCATCTTCGAGCTGTGGATGAAGCGTTGCCAGCCCGCGCTCTTCATCCGCGAGCGCGCGGCGCAGGATGGCTTCAATCTCTTCATCGCTGAGCGGGTTCAGCATCAACACGCGCGAGCGCGAGAGCAGCGCGCCCGTGACCTCGAACGAAGGATTCTCGGTCGTCGCGCCGATGAGCGTCACCGTGCCGTCCTCGACCGCCGGCAGGAGCGCGTCCTGCTGCCCTTTGTTGAAGCGGTGAATCTCGTCTATGAAGAGCACCGTGCGCTGTCCGGCCTGGCGCGTCTCGCGCGCTTCGCTGATGGCCGCGCGAATGTCTTTGACGCCGGAGAAGACCGCCGAGAGCGGGACGAAGCGCGCGCCGCTGCGTTCGGCCAGCAGGCGTCCGAGCGTGGTCTTGCCCGTGCCGGGCGCGCCCCACAGAATGAGCGAAGGCAAAGCTCCAGCGCCTTCGATCAGGCGGCGCAGGATGCGTCCCTCGCCGACCAGTTGCTGTTGGCCGACGAAATCGGCGAGGCTGCGCGGGCGCATGCGCTCGGCCAGCGGCGCGTAGGCGCTCGCCCTCTCGCTCTCGCCCTCTTCTCCCGTGAAAAGGCTTTTAGGTTTGCGGTACGACATAAGCTCGAAAAAAATTCTGTAACGAAGAATTGACGAGAGAAAGCTTAGCATATCCGGCCGCAGGCCGCAGCTATCCGAAATCTTGAATGGAACGCCCGCGCAACTCTCTTCGTATAGTTTGGCAAGTGCGCGTGAAAAGTCTTGAAGTGACTGCGGCGTGCCGGTTAAAATCAGAGAAAAGAGTCGAGCGAGGTAACTTTAGAGATGAAAGAAACAAAGGACGTCTTGAGAATCGTCGGCATCGTCCTGCTGGCTTTGTTCGTGCTGGTGGTCGGTATTCCGCTGGTCCTGGCCGCCGCCGGAATCACGCTGCACCTCGTCGGCGCAGTCTTCGGCCTGGCCGTGTGGTTGATCAAACTGGCGGTCTTTATCGCCATCGTGTATCTGATTCTGGTGGGCGTCCGCGCCATGCTTCGTTAAACGCGGCGCGACGAAAATTTTGGTGCATCCGGCTCAGTTCAAAGCAGCTTTGAGCCGGATGCATTTTGCTTTTCGGGTCGCCCGGTGAAAGTTCCGCGCCTGCGGTATTGCGCGCCATGCTCTGGAAAGTATATTATTCCAAAGTCGCAACCGAGGCTTTCCCCGCGATAGGAAATACCCACGAAAGTAAGATGACAGGAGAATCTAGCGAATGCGTTCCCAATTTAATTTCAGAAAACTGACCCTGCTTGCTTGCGCGGCGCTCATGCTCGCAAGCTTTACCCTCAGCTCAGCGCGCGCGCACAAAGCGCCTGCGGTCGAATATTCCTTCAAAGTCCACAATATCGGCCGGAACGTCATCCTGGCGTTGATGGTTTCAGAGGATGGAAAAGGCTACGGCAAGTTTGACATCGGCGACGGGATCGAGCCCGGCGAGACGGTCACACTGGTCTGGGACAAATCCACCGACAACAGCAAGTGCGCCTGGTTTATCAAGGCCGTGTTCGATGACGGCGAGCAATCCCCGGCCAAGAAGTTCGACTTCTGCGAGGATGACCTGGTGTTGGAATTCAAATAAGAGCGGCCAAACGAGCCCTTCGCCAACCTTAACCGGAAAAGCTCCTGCTGAACGATCAGCAGGAGCTTTTCGTTTTTGAAAAGTGATCCTGGTCAGAGCCCCGGCGGCACGTTCGCCGAGCGCGAGATGACCATAGATTTAGGCAGCGTCAAGGTCGTATCTCCGAGCTTGATTAAATATTCGGAGCCGATGCCGGAAAGAATCTCTGCGCCGCACACCACATTGCGCCGGGCTGGCCCGCAAGCTTGATGAGGCACACCCAGCTTCTCGATCACGCCTGCTCCCTCGTCACTGACCAGAAGGTTTACCTTCTGCCCCCGTCCGTAGCCGTAAAGTGCCATGATCCGTGCCGACAAAGGCGTGAAATGGTCTGCCGCCACGAGGAGCAGCAACGAGACGACCAGACTGGCG
>JAFBAJ010000123.1 GCA_019247865.1 Acidobacteriota bacterium | reverse complement strand
TGGCTTCTCAGAAACGAGCAGGCGGCCCGCGCCGAAGCTGAAGAGGCGAGTCGCCTCAAGGACGAATTTCTGGCGACCGTCTCGCACGAGCTGCGCACGCCTTTGACGGCCGTGCTCGGCTGGAGCCATCTCCTGCGGCGCGGGCAGCTCGACGCCCCGGCCGCGACCCACGCGCTCGAAACCATCGAGCGCAACGCGCGCGCGCAGGCACAGCTCATCGAAGACCTGCTCGATGTCTCGCGCATCATCACCGGCAAGCTGCGCCTCGACGTGCGCTCCGTGGACCCCGTGCTCTTTATAGAGGACGCCGTCGAAGCCGTGAGGCCCGCGGCGGAGGCCAAAGAGATACGCCTCCGGCAGATTCTGGACACGCGTGTGGGTTTCGTCTCCGGCGATCCGCAGCGCCTGCAACAGGTGGTCTGGAACCTGCTCTCGAACGCCATCAAGTTCACGCCGCGAGGCGGGAGCGTCGAGGTGCGTTTAGCGCGTCTCGATTCCCAGGTGGAGATCTCTGTGAGCGATACCGGCGCGGGCATCCGCGCGGAGTTCCTGCCCTACGTCTTCGACCGCTTTCGACAGGCCGACGGGACGACGACGCGGCAGTACGGCGGCCTCGGCCTCGGCTTAGCCATCGTGCGCCAGTTGATAGAGATGCACGGCGGGAACATCGCGGCCCGGAGCGGAGGAGAAGGAGAGGGCGCGACGTTCACCGTCCGGTTGCCACTGCTTCCGATCTACCGGCAGCAGGCAGCAGAAGCGAGCGCGTCGCATGCCGCCGCGGAGCGCGAGCAAGCGGGCGAACCGGCAGACCAGCTCGGCGGTTTGAGAGTCCTTGTCGTGGATGATGAAGTCGACACGCTGGAGCTGATCCGTGTCTCGCTCGGGCAGTACGGCGCGCAGGTCACTGCGGCGCGCTCCGCCGCCGAGGCGCTGAGCCTGCTCGACCGCCTCCGTCCCGATCTCATCATCAGCGATATCGGCATGCCCGGCGAGGACGGCTTCGAGTTCATACGCAAAGTGCGCGAGTTGCCGCCCGAACGCGGAGGCCGCACCCCGGCCGTAGCCCTGACCGCCTACGCGCGCGGCGAAGACCGCCTCCGCGTCCTCCGCTCAGGCTACCAGATGCACGTCGCAAAGCCCGTCGAGCTGACCGAACTCCTGACCATCGTCACCAACGTCGCGGGCCGCGTGTAGCTTCCTCACTCAATTCAAACTTGCTCTAAGCTTCCGCCGCTTCATCAAAGCGCACGTTGCGGTAGATGTCTCTCAGGCTCAGCGTGAGGCCGACCGAAGTGAAGGCGCATTCCTCGTCCGGCTCCGTGAAGATTTCCGTCTCCCATGTGTCGCCGCTGCGCCGGTGCCGCTCGATCATCATCATGTCCTGCGCCACCAGCGCGTATTCCCGCACGCTCGGACAGCCACTGTAAGCGGCCAGCTTCTCATGTCGATCCGTCCGCTCCGTCGTGGGCGAAAGCACTTCGATGATCAGCCGCGGCGCGGTGCGAAAATACGCATCCCCGCCCGGCGCGTCACACGTCACAACCACATCCGGATAATAGAACAGCTCAGGCGACACGCGGATTTTCATGTCTGAAATGAACGGCTCGCACTCTGTGCCGTCCAGATGAGCGTTGAGCTGCGCGAAGATGTTTCCGGCGATACGATTATGGCGCGCGCTCGCCCCGGCCATCACGTAGGCCTGCCCCTCCACGTATTCATGGCGCACTGCGCCGTCTCTCTCTCCCGCGAGATAGTCTGCGACGCTCAGATTGAATCTTTCTTTCGGTAAACTCATCGCGCACGGCCTCCTCTTGAGCTGAAAGATTATATGCGCTCGGAGGAAAGTGCGGAAGAAAAGAATCAGGCCGCCAACAAGGGCGGCCTGATTACTTTATAAATTTGGCTCCGCAGGTAAGACTCGAACTTACAACCCTCCGGTTAACAGCCGGATGCTCTGCCATTGAGCTACTGCGGAAGACGCGCCCTTGCCTGGCCGTGTCGGCTCTGGCTCCGGCGCGAGGAGTTTTTTATAACAGACGTGCGTACGAGCGTCAAGCGAGGGCGAAGAGCGCGCTTTTCATCCTTTCGCCTTCCGCCTGCATCATTGCTCTGCCTCCTTGCTTTCGGGCGGGAAGTGCGAGAATATCTGTCACCGCTTGAATTACCCAACAGCATCGCAGGACGCTCTTTAATCTTTGCCTGGACGGCAAAACTTGAGGGGGAGAGTACGCATGGATCGTCGCACAACCGCCTGGTACAGTCACAATCTGGGGATGGAGATGCCGCTCGTCGCTTACGGGCACGCGGGTTTTCCGCTGCTGATGTTCCCGACCGCCGCCGCGGATTATCTGGAGTACGAGAGGTTCCTGCTCGTGGACGCGATCAAGGAGCTCATCGAGGCGGGCCGCGTGCGTGCCTATTCCATCAACAGCGTCAATCGCTACAGCCTCCTCAACGACAAGGCGTCGCCGCAGTTAAAGGCCGAGCTGCTGACGCGCTATGATCGTTACATTCTGGAGGAAGTCCTGCCGCTGATACGCAACGACGCGGGGGCCAATGCGCGGCCCATCACGACCGGCGCGAGCCTCGGCGCGTTTCTCTCGGCCAACGCCTACTTCCGTCACCCGGACCTCTTCGGCGGCGTGATCGCCATGAGCGGCAGCTACGACATACGCTCGTACCTCAAAGGCTACACGGACGATAACGTCTACTTCAACAACCCTGCGGACTACCTGCGGAACCTGAACGACGATTATTACCTGCCGACCCTCAGACGCGCACAGAACATCTACGTCGTCTCAGGACAGGGCGCTTATGAAGCGCCGGAGCGCAGCCGCGACCTGTCGGGCATTCTGAGCGCCAAAGGCATCCCGCACAAGCTCGAACTCTGGGGCCACGACGTCAACCACGACTGGCCCTGGTGGCGACGCATGTTGCCTTACTATCTGGGGCGGATAATTTAAGATAGAGCACGAGGCAGGGCATAGGGCATGAGGCAGGGCATGAGTGCTACATTGTTGGCTCCGTAGGAGCCGGATGTTTATAGCCATCGCCTAATAAACCGAATCGAGCTCCGTGAGGAGCGGAATATTATCTCTACATTCCGCTCCTCACGGAGCTCGATTGTTAACGACCGCTTGAGCTATAAATATCCGGCTCCTACGGAGCCAGGCGACAGCCTACGGAGCTAAGCGGCACTGGCTCCTACGGAGCTAAGCAACAGCCTGCGGAGCTAAGCGCCACTCGCTTCTACGGAGCTAAGTTGCACTAGCTTCTACGGAGCTAAACGGCACTCGCTTCTACGGAGCCAAGCGGCAACAGCCTTCTGACTCCTGACTCCTGAATTCTGACTCCTGAATTCTGACTCCTGCCTTTACGGTTCGTCCGTCCCCTTCTTGCCCTTCTTCTTGGGGACTTCGACTTCGCGTGGGCGTGTGGCTCCGTCGCTGCGTGGCGGCGGGGCGGAGTCCGGTTTCTTGGGGAGCGAGTCGGACTGTTTGGGGCCCGCGGGCGGCGGCGTGTCGTCTGCGCCGCGCGGGGCCGGAGGCAGTGTGACCTGCTCCAGCTTGGGGTCTGTGGGCGTGCTCAGCGTGTCCGTGCTGTCGCCGAGCTTGGACTTGGCGACTGCCGCGAGCTTCGAGCGCTCCTCACTCATCTCGCGCGAGCGCTGGCGATTGAGCTCCTTCATGTCTTCGGGAATCGGCGGAGCCTTGTCGAAATCCTCCTTAGGCTTGCCCTTCAGAAAATCTTTCATGAAGTCCACGAAGAAGGGGAGCGCGCCATGCCCGCCCGTCATGTCGTTGCCGAGCGGCTTCTTCCGTCCCGGATAGCCCATCCAGACGCCGGTCACGTAGGTCGGCGTGTAGCCGATGAACCAGACATCCGTGTGGTCGTTGACCGTGCCGGTCTTGCCCGCGAGCGGCACGCCCAGGACTTTCGCGCCCGTCGCCGTGCCATTGTCGATCACGCCGCGCATCATCGAGACCATCGTCAGCGCGACGTACTCGTTCACCACCTTGTAGGTCGTCTTCTCCCACTCTTCGAGGACATTGCCTTCGCGGTCGAGGACCTTGCGGATCATGTGCGGCTGCACGCGTATGCCCTTGTTCGGGAAGGCAGAGTAGGCCGAGACCATCTGGTCGAGCGGGACTTCGGTCGCGCCTAAAGCGCTGGGCAGATACGGAGCCATCGGCACCGTGATGCCGAAGCGGCGCACCATCTGCGCGCCCGTCTGAATCCCGACCATGTCAAGCAGGTGCACCGCCGGGATGTTCATGGACTTGGCGAGCGCGGTCTTCATCGGCATGTCGCCGTTGCTGGTCGAGCCGTCGTAGTTGTGCGGCGTCCAGTTGCCGCGCGTGATCTGCGCGCCGCTGACGGTCGAATCCGGCGTCATGCCCCATTCGATGGCCGCCGTGTAGATGTACGGCTTGAAGGCCGAGCCCGTCTGGCGATAAGCTTGCGTCGCGTTGTTGAATTTGTTGGTATAAAAATCGTAGCCGCCGACCTGCGCGACGATCTCGCCGGTCTTGGCGTTCAAGGTCTCCATCGCGCCCTGCACGGCCGGAATCTGCGAGAGCTCGACCGTCAGCCGCCGCTTGTCTTTGTCTACCTCCTTGATCTGAAACTCGCAGAGGTCGCCCGGCTTGAATTCCGTGCGCGGCGCGCGGCTGCCCCAGCCCATATCGCCCGCCGTCACCGTCGCCGTGTAGCTGCCGAAGCGCGCCGTCGCTTCGTTGCGCGCCTGGTCAACCTTCATGATAAGGCCGATCAGATACTCGCCCTTCTCGTACTCGTTGCCGTACCAGTCCGGATACTTGTAGCCTTCGAGCTGCTCTTTCGTCGCAGTGCTGACGCCGTTGTTGACGGTCGCGATGTTCGTGTAAGCCGAACGCCAGCCGCCGT
>JAFBAJ010000111.1 GCA_019247865.1 Acidobacteriota bacterium | reverse complement strand
TTGTACAACGCGCGCGAGACGGTGGACGGCGACCTGCGCGTCTATAACATCTCGAACCTGGCTGCGCCGACGCTGGTCAGAACCATCAAGGCGGCCGACCTCGGCCTCAACGCCATCTGCCCGCACAACCCTGTCGTGATGGGCAACCTGCTCTTCGTCGCCTGGTATCAGGCCGGTTTGCAGGTCTTCGACATCAGCAATCCTGCGAACCCCGTGCGCGTCGGGCAGTACGATACGTTCTCGCCCGCCTTCAATCGTGATGAGGCGCTGGCGCGCGGAGCAGACCAGCCGTGGGACTTGCTCTGCGCCACTCCCGACGCAGTCTTGCGCAACAGCAGCCTGCCTTCGAGCTATGACGGCAACTGGTCTGTCTTTCCGTTCCTCGGTCTCGACAGAGTTCTCGTCGGCGATCTGGCGGGCGGCCTGTACATCGTGGACGCGAGCCGTGCGATGGCCGCGCCACGCAATCGCGTCGCGGACTTTGACGGCGACAAGATGACGGATGTCTCGCAGTTCCGCGCCCAGACCGGCGAGTGGTTCATGACCCAGAGCTCTGACAACCAGAACATCTCGCAGCAGTTCGGCCTCAACTCAGACCGGCTCGTCCCGTCCGATTATGACGGCGACGGCAAGACCGATATCGGCGTCTTTCGTCCGAGCGAAGGCACGTGGTACCTGCTGCAATCGACCGCCGGATTCAAGGCTGTGCCTTTCGGAGCCAACGGCGATATCCCCGTGCCCGGCGATTTCGATGACGACGGGAAAGCCGACGCGGCTGTCTTCCGTCCCTCGAACGGCACCTGGTACATCCAGCAGACCACGCTCGGTTTCACCGCGCGGCAGTGGGGCAACAGCACGGACAAACCCGTGGTCGGCGATTTCGACGGCGACGGCAAAGCTGACCTCAGCGTCTATCGTCCCTCGAACGGCACCTGGTATATCTCGCAAAGCTCTTCGAGCATCGCGCTCACGCGGCAGTTCGGCGCGGCGGCGGACAGGCCGCTGATCGGCGACTTTGACGGCGACAACAGGACCGACTTCGCCGTCTTCCGTCCGTCCGAAGGCACCTGGTACATCCTGCGCAGCTCGACCGGAGCCTTCTCCGCGCAGCAGTTCGGCCTGAACGGCGACGTGCCCGTGCCCGGCGATTATGATGGCGACAACAAGACCGACATCGCCGTCTGGCGTCCGAGCGCGACCTCGTGGTATCTGCTGAAGAGCGCGACCAATTCGTTCGAGGCGCGCCAGTTCGGCGAGGCCACAGATGTTCCGGTTCCGTCGGCTTATAACCCGCAGTAAACAAAAACGGCTCACGCAAAGGCGCAAAGGCGCGAAGAAGGGCGAGCAAGCTTTTCTTCGCGCCTTTGCGTCTTTGCGTGAGATAATTATGTGTCATGGTAAAGCAGCTTAAAATCGGCGAGGTCTCGAAGCTGAGCGGCGTGCGGATTGAGACGCTCCGTTTTTACGAGAAGAGCGGCCTGCTCGACCGTCCCGCCAGAACCGCCGGGGGCTATCGCGTCTACGGCGAGGACATTCTGGATCGGCTCGATTTCATCAAGCGCGCGCAGGTGCTCGGCTTCTCGCTCGACGAGATCAAACAGATCATCACGGAGAAACGTGACGGCCAGAGCCCCTGCGCGGAGGTGCGCGGCATCGTCCGCCGCCGCCTGGCGGAGCTTGACGAGCGCATGGCGCAGATGCGCCGCTACCGCAAAGAGCTGGCCGCAGCCCTCGCCGAATGGGACCGGGCGGGCGATGCCGAGGGCCACATCTGCGGCCTCATCGAAGGCATACGGATCGCGCATCCGCTCAGAGACTCGCGCCGCACAGTGCCCCGAAGGGCCGGCCGCAAGCCATAACCCGAAAAAAACTGGAACTCTTCCGCGTCTCCGAGCACATTGTTGATAGAAGCGATTTCCGGCAGGCTCGGAGATACGCCTTGAAAAAGCGTTGATGGTTCAAGCGAGTGAAGCCTATTCCCACACATGCCAGTGAAGCAGAGCTGCTGCGGCTGATGTTAGCCGGAGACGCGGCGGCTTTCGCCACGCTCTACGACCGTTGTCAGGGCGGCGTCTATCGCTTCGCTTTGCGGATGAGCGACTCCGAGGCGATGGCGCAGGACGTGACGCACGATGTTTTTCTGGCGTTGATGCGTGACGGCGCGCAGTTCGATCCGGCGCGCGGCACGCTCGCAGCATACCTGTACGGCATCACGCGGCACAAGGTCTTGCAGCTTTTGAAAAGAGAGCGAGCTTTCGTCTCGATGGATGAAGAGGCCGAAGAATCTTCGTGGGATGAAGTGGCGGTCGCGCCGGATGATCCGCTCGGCGAATTGTCGCGCCACGAGACGATTGAAGCCGTGCGGCAGGCGATTCAGGCTCTTCCCGCGCACTACCGCGAAGTCGTGCTGCTCTGCAACATGCACGAGCTGAACTACGAAGAGGCGGCGGGCGTCATCGGCTGCGCGGTCGGGACTGTGCGCTCGCGCCTGCATCGCGCGCGCGGGCTGCTGCTGGAAAAGCTGCGCGGCCTCAATGAGGCCGGAGCGACGCGAGAAACGGCACCTGAAAAGAAGGCGTCCGACGCGACACGTCTGACGCGTGCGAGGTTTGCGATATGAGTTGCCATGAATTTGCAGTGAGGTTGAGCGAGCTGGCGAGCGTGCCCACGGCAGCCCCGGCAGCTTCGTCACACGATGACGCTCAGGACAAAGCGCTGGAGCACACGCGGCACTGCGCGCGCTGCGCTGCACGCCTGCGCGCCGAACGTTCGCTGACCGCTGGCTTGCAGACGCTCGCGCGTGAGGAGCGCGAGATTGAGGCCGCGTCGTCCGTCAAGCGCGAGCTGCTCGCGGCCTTCGCCAGCCAGCATCAACCGGCCACGCACAAAGTTCTCAATTTCCCGCAACGCCATAACTGGCCGCGCCGGGCTCTGGCCGCCGCCGCGATGCTGCTCATCGGCATGGCTTTCTTAGCCTCGCGCCAGCTTCGCACGCAGGCCCCGGCCGGAGCTTCCGCCGGCGTGATGCAGGCGGCCAACATCAAGCCGAACGACTTTAAGCTCGGCGGAGTTGCACCGGAGGTGTCGCCATCCGCCACCACTGCCGTCACTGCGCAGCCGCAAAAGTTTCCGCGAGCCGGAAATGCTTTCGCCTCTTTGCCGCGCGTGAAGAGAAACGTGCGCGGCTCGAATTCGTCGCAGGCAACAGAGACGCCGACCGAGACGGCCTCGACGGGAATCACTTTGAGCGAGGTGGCGTCAAACGAAGTGAAGTCTGATTTCGTGCCGCTGACCTATCTGAACAGTGCGACGGCGATGGACGGCGGCATCGTCGTGCGCGTCGAAGTGTCGCGCGAAAAGCTGGCCGCATTGGGTCTCCCCCTGAACCTTGAGCGCGCGGACGAGAAGATCAAAGCCGATATCGTCCTCGGCGATGACGGCGTCGCGCGCGCCATACGCTTAGTGCAATAGCCCTGTACTATTTCTCTCTCTGGATGAGTGATGCGAGGTCTTTATGAGAATTAAAAAATTACTGATCACAGCTTCCATCGTTTCCCTCCTCAGCATC
>JAFBAJ010000005.1 GCA_019247865.1 Acidobacteriota bacterium | reverse complement strand
CGACTGCTCCGCTCAGGCCGTAAGCCTTGCCGACGCAGCCGGTGCAAACCAGCGTTCCGTTGCGCCTGATGTCGTACAGTCCGTCAATCTCGTCACCGTTGGTGCTGGTCACGCTGACCAACGCGAAGTCATAGTTGAGAGAGGTGGTGACCACGGCCACCGCATGGAAGTACGCGCTGGTCGTTCCCTGCGTCCACGCCGCCGAAGCGTTGCCGCTGAGAAAGCTGGAGTAGGTAGCGCCGGTCTGCGCGTCGATCAGATAGAGCGGACTCGTAGACCAGACGTTGTGCGTGCTCTGTGCCATTGCTGCCGTCGCCGGGAACAGAACCAGAGCGGTGAAGAGTAAGCAAAGTCTGAGTGTAGATTTAGTCATGTGAGAAACTCCTGTTTAGTCGCGGCACGCCGCGAGAGGTTGAATTTAAGAGATACGCTATCTGCGAGGCGATAGCATGAGCGGTGCATCTCTTGACTGCGTGGGCGGCCATGATTATAGCAAGCAAATGGCCGGGAGGGATATAAGATTTTGGCAGTTGGTCAATATTGAAAACTCAAACCAAAGAATCTCCCGCAAAGGCGCTGGTGGCGCAAAGAAGAACTTAAAGTCTTTCTTTGCGTCTTTGCGCCTTTGCGCGAACTGCTTTTAAACTTGAGGGGATACACAATAAAGAACCTCAATGAAACACGATAATCTTATGAATCTTAATTGAATTCCGCTCTTTATCGCGTTTCATGGCTCTCAAGGTTGAGGGTAAATCTCAACCTGTATTTTCGCCGCGCGAAAAAATCCTGAACATTATTCGGGCAAACAATTTTCTCACTCATCAAACTATCTGACGTATAATCAATCGTCTCAAACTACAGTTCCTCAGCCCCCACTGAGAATTACTTTCATCCGTAAGCCTTGCTTACCTCCTCAGGAGTTGAAACCATGAAGAACCTTCCTCTCGCTGTGACTTCGTACTCACGTCGTTTGCTGTTAGTCATCGGACTCTGTCTCATCGGCGTCATCTTTTCATTCCCAACCAAACCAGTGGAAAGGCGCGTCCGTGCAGCCACGCCGGAAGCAAATCTTGCAGCCAGAAAGCAGCTCCTGGCTTATTCGTTTACACACGTTTCCATCGGGCAAATACCTGCATTCCTCTATACCGCTAACGAGGACGGTTCGGGACAAACTTTGTTAGGTCCAATTCCTGCGCAACTGGCGTGGTCGCCCGACGGCTCGAAAATCGCTTTTGCCAGCCGCGTGTATGACCCACACCCCCCGGCTGAACTTTATGTGATGAAAGCCGACGGCACAAATATCACCAGACTGACTGACACACCGTCGATTAACGAGCTAAATCCCTCGTGGTCTGTGACGGGCAAGATCGCTTACGAGCGTGACCAGAAAATCTGGACGATGAACGCCGATGGCACGAATCAAGCCCTCTTTTCCGCCATCACGCAGCCCGCGCCGAGTGGCCCCGCGTGGTCGCCGGATGGTTCAAAGCTCGCCTTTGCGAGCGGCAATGAAATCTGGTTGATCAACGCAGACGGCACCAACGAACATCGCCTCACGATCAGCGTCCCCCCCTTCGACGCCCCTACCAATAGCCCTGCGTGGTCGCCCGACGGCTTGAAAATCGCCTATGGAAAAACCTCCTTTGCGCAGGACTTCGGAATCAACGTGATTAACGCGGACGGCACAAACAAAGTGCGACTGACGATGGAAGACCAGGACACCAGCCCGACGTGGTCAGGCGACGGCACCAAGATCGCGTTTCTCAGACAAAACTCCCCCTTTGGCCCCGCAGTTTGTGTCATGAACACGGACGGCTCAAACCAGGTTCGAATTGCCACCAATAATCGGCCATTCCATGATGTGGCGTGGAAGCCCGTTCCAGCGGCGAGCCGCCCGCGCTTCGATTTCGACGGCGACAACAAGGATGACTTCGCCGTCTATAATCCGGGCGACTCTCCGACGGCACAGAGCTACTGGCACATCCTACGCAGCAGCGACAACTCTTATTTCAGCACGCAGTTCGGCAGCGGTGAAGACAAAATCGTCCCCGCCGATTACAACGGGGATGGCTCAACCGATGTCGCCGTCTTCAGACCTTCGACCGGCTACTGGTACACCTCGCAAGACCCCGCGACCGGCTACGGCGCTGTGCAGTGGGGCATCGAAGGCGACATCCCCATCCCAGGGGATTTCGACGGCGACGGCACAGCCGATCACGCTGTCTATCGTCCCTCGGACGGCGTCTGGTATATCCTCCGTAGCTCCGACAACGGTTTCATCGCTCGACAGTTTGGCACGGCGACGGACAAGCCGCTGCTCATGGATTACGACGGCGACCGGAAGACCGATCTGGCTTTCCTCCGCACAGTCGGGACGGATTACTACTGGTTCATCCTGCAAAGCTCGAACAACACGGCGGTCGTCCCGCGTCTGGGCGTCGTCGGGGACAAGGCCGTGCCGGCAGATTACGACGGCGATGGCAGGAGCAACATTGCGGTCTACAAACCGGAGCCGAGAACGTGGGTCATCCTGAACGCGGCCGGGAACGGCACGGTCGAGCAACAGTGGGGACAGAGCGGCGACATGGCCGCGCCGGGAGACTTTGACGGTGACGGGAAGGCGGACTTCACCATCTTTCGAGCGGATGGAGCGACGTGGGCAGTGCTGCGGAGCGCAGATGGTGGCATCGTCAGTCAGCAATGGGGCAACGGCACATCTGTGCCTGTGACAAGAGCCTACATTCCATAAGGCAAAAAGCAGTCTCGCGCAAGGGCGCTGGTGACGCAAAGAAAAGTAACTTGTCTTACTTTGCGTCTGTGCGCCTTTGCGTGAAACTGCTTTTAAACTGTCCCACCACTAATCATGATGTGTGATTTACACCGGGAAGTGATATGATTCTTCCAGCCGCATCCCATTTTGGAGTTTAACTATAAGATCGCAACCGCTCCAGCCGTGCTCATCAACGGCTGCTGATGGCCTGTGCGTCATCGGCCAGGGGTTGTGAAAGGGGTTTGTGCGGCGCTCGGACACAGTAAGTGCAATGAATTCTCACTCAAGTTCCTCATCACGGCCGATGCCGATCAGCATTCTGTTTGTCGAAGACGATGAGCGGATTAGAACGCTGCTGGTGGAAGCGGCGCTGATGGAAGGCTATCAGGCCGAAGGTCTCGACAACGCGGAGGAAGCTCTCACGGCTCTGGCGCGGCAACAATACGACATCCTCGTCACGGATGTGACGCTGCCCGGAATGAGTGGCCTCGATCTTCTGCAACATTGTCAGCGGCTCAGTCCGGGCATCATTCCAATCGTCATCACGGGCTACGGGACGGTTGATTACGCCATCGAAGCGATGAAGCGCGGCGCGACGGATTTTCTCACCAAGCCTTTTGACCTGGATACGCTCCTGAGCATTGTGCGCGTCGCGGCCGAGCGCGTCGCGCGCCACGCGCTCTCCACTTCCAGCACCGGCAAAGGTCTCTCCGCCATCGATCTGATCGCCGAATCCGCGGCGATGAAAAAAGTGCTCGGAGCGGTGCAGGCCATCGCGCCCTTCAATACGACCGTGCTCATCACGGGCGGAACCGGCACGGGCAAAGAGATTATTGCCCGCTCGCTTCATCAACATAGTCCGCGCCGCGCCGCGCCTCTCGTCGCGCTCAACTGTGCCGCCGTGCCCGAGCAGCTTCTCGAAGATGAGTTGTTCGGCCACGTGAAGGGGGCCTTCACCGGAGCGCAGACGGCCCGCAAAGGCCGCTTCGAGCAGGCCGACGGCGGGACTCTTTTTCTGGACGAGATCGGGGACATGAGCCTGCCCTTACAATCCAAGCTGCTGCGCGTCCTGCAAGAGCGCGAATTTGAGAGGCTCGGATCGTCAAGCACAATTCGGGTCGACGTACGCATCGTCGCGGCGACGAGCGCCAACCTCGAACGCAGCATCGCCGACGGCAGCTTTCGCCCGGACCTCTATTATCGCCTCAACGTAGTTCACCTGCCGCTGCCGCCCCTGAAGGAACGAAGAGAAGACATCCGCCCGCTCGCCGAACATTTCCTGGCGCGATTTTGTGAGAGCGTCGGGCTGCCCGCCAAAACGATGGTTGATGAAGTGTGGGACGCGTTGCTGGCCTCTGCTTGGCCGGGCAATGTGCGCCAGTTGCAGAACGCTATGGAGCGCGCCGCCGCACTCTCCGGCGCGTCACCCGTCATTCATCTACAGGACTTGCCTGAAGAGCTGCGCGGGGCATCTGCTTCCGGCTCCGGTCAGGCAGAAGCGACGCAGACCCTCGTCTCGGCCGAGACGACCATTCCGAACGAAGGCGTGAGCTTTGACGAAGTCATCAACAAAGTCGAAAGAGAACTCCTCCTCCAGGCGCTTGGCAAAGCGGGCGGCAACAAGATGCGCGCCGCCAAACTGCTCAAGATGAAGCGCACCACTTTCCTCGAAAAGCTAAAGCGTCTACAGCTCAACGTAGAAGAGACCGAAGAATAGCGCGGCACAAGGGTTGCACCTGCGCCCTGCGGGAGCAATTGAAGGGGGTGTAAGGACGAGGTCCGGCTTCTCCCGCCAGACCTCACCTTACTCGCTATTCATCGAAGATCATCAGTTAAATCACACCGCTGACCTCTGTACCTTTAAATAAAGCTCAACGCCGAACCGGAAACTATCTCTTCACGACTGTCAAAATCATGAACAAACCGATTCTCAAATTCACCGCTGCTGTCAAAACCATGACACATACAGTATCGGGCCTCATCACGCGACGGCCACGGAATCTCATCTCCAGTTTGCTTCTTATCGCCACTGTGATCTCGCTGATGTCACTGGCGACCGGGAAAGCTCAGAACTTGGCGAGCAGGCTGGCTCATCACACCGCGACCGCTCTCGGCGGCAACAATGCGCCGACCATCACGGCCGCAGGCGCGCTCGCACGCACGCAGGGCGACGGGGCCAGCAACGCGACCATCGCTACCGTGAGCGACGACGAGTCCGACGCGGCCGCTTTGACTGTGACAGTGACCACCATCCCGACGGGCATCACCATCAACAGCCTGA
>JAFBAJ010000709.1 GCA_019247865.1 Acidobacteriota bacterium | reverse complement strand
GCGAGGTCAGCTTGATGTCGAATGGCGATTTAGCTTCGCTCTCATCCTGCGCCAACGCGTTCATTGATAAAAGCGAAGCGAACACCACGAGCAGAATGATTCGCCCACTCCATTTAAGCTTCGCAGAAGTGTGCTTCATTTAGAGATACTCCTCGACCTTCTGCATGATCTCGCGGATCTGGAACGGGCGGCCTTTGACCTTCGAGAAGGCGACGGCGTCCACCAGATACTTGGCGCGGATCATCGTCGCGAGCTGGCCGAGGTTCATCTCCGGGACGATGACCGTCTCGAAGCCGCGCAGGACTTCGCCGAGATTCTTAGGAAACGGATTGAGATAGCGCAGGTGCGCGCTCGACACGGATTTGCCCTCGCGTTGCAGCTTCTCGACCGCCGAAGTGATCGAGCCGTAGGTCGAGCCCCAGCCGAGGACGAGCACTTTGCCCGTCGGCTCGCCGAAGACCTCTATCGGCGGAATGTCGTTCGCCGCGCGGTCAACCTTCTCCTGCCGGAGCTTAACCATGAAGTGATGGTTTTCCGGGTCGTAGTTGACGTTGCCGGTGAGGTGCTGCTTCTCGATGCCGCCGATGCGGTGTTCGAGGCCGGGCGTGCCGGGAATCGCGTACGGCCGCGCCAAAGTCTCTTCGTCGCGCCCGTACGGCATAAAGCCTTTCGGGTCGGTCGCAAATTCGAGCTTGATCTCCGGCAGGTCTTCCATCTTAGGGACGCGCCAGGGCTCCGCGCCGTTGGCTAAGTAACCGTCCGAGAGATAAAAGACGGGCGACATATATTTGAAGGCGAGCCGCACGGCTTCGACCGCCATGTGGAAACAGTCGCCGGGCGTCGAGGGCGCGATGACGATGGCCGGGCACTCGCCGTTTCTGCCCCAGACGGCCTGAAAGAGGTCTGCCTGCTCGGTCTTGGTCGGCAGGCCCGTCGAAGGGCCGCCGCGCTGCACGTTGATGATGATGAGCGGCAGCTCCGTCATCACTGCGAGGCCGATGGCCTCCTGCTTCAAAGCGACGCCGGGGCCGGATGTTCCGGTCAGTCCGATGTGTCCGGCGAAGCTCGCGCCGATGGCGGCGCAGACCGCTGCGATCTCGTCCTCGGCCTGAAAAGTCTTGACGCCGAAATTCTTGTGGCGCGAGAGCTCGTGCAGGATGTCGGACGCGGGCGTGATCGGATACGAGCCGTAGAAGAGCGGCCGTCCCGACAGCTCCGACGCGGCGACAAAGCCGATGGCCGTCGCCTCGTTGCCGGTGATCTTGCGATACTTGCCGGGCGTGATGGCTGCTTTTCTGACCGTGTAGTGCGTCGTGAAGACTTCGGTCGTGTCCGCGAAGTTGTAGCCCGTCTTCAAAACGATCTCGTTGGCTTTGGCGATCTCCGGCTGTTTGGAGAACTTCGCGCGAATCCAGCCGAGCGTCGCGTCCATCGGGCGATCATAGAGCCAGTAGAGCACGCCGAGCGCGAAGAAGTTCTTGCACCGGTCCATCTCCTTGCGCGACATCTGCACCTGATCCTTGAGCGCGTTCATGTTGAGCGTCGTGATCGGCAGCTTGTGCACGCGATAGCCTGTCAGCGAGCCGTCCTCCAACGGGTTCGTCTCGTACGCGGCCTTCTTCAGGTTCTCCTTGTTGAACTCGTCCGAGTTGATGATCAGCGTCCCGCCCTCTTCCAGGTCGGGCAGGTTGACTTTCAAAGCCGCCGGATTCATCGCCACCAGCACGTTCGGCTGATCGCCGGGCGTGCGTATGTCCTGGCTCGAAAAGTTGAGCTGAAAACCGCTCACGCCCGGCAGGCTCCCGGCGGGAGCGCGAATCTCGGCCGGAAAGTCCGGCAGGGTCGAGATGTCGTTGCCGAGGACGGCGCTGGTGTTCGTGAACTGCGTGCCCGTGAGCTGCATGCCGTCGCCGGAATCTCCGGCGAAGCGGATGGTGACGGTCTCTACTTCCTCATGATGTTTCGACGCCTGTGCGAGAGGCGGTTCAATGGCGGTGCTCATATGATTAGTCTCTGCCCCTTTGCTGCTGGGATGCTGGATGAGAATGATGGTTGGTTAACGCCCAAATCTCTAGCCTTCGCCTGTCATGTGATGTGCCCGCGCGGCTGGAAGAGCGATTGTATAACGAAATAGTCCCAAGTCCCAAGTCTCAAGTCTCAAGTCAAAGACGGTTTTTAGACTTGAGACCTGAGACTTGAGACTTGGGACTTTTCTTTATGTTTCAATCGAAAACATAGCGCCCGCGCCCTGATATAGGCTGAAACATAGGCCGCCCCCGGCCGCCCGCACGAACCCGCTAAAACCCGGCTAATCCGCCATTTAGCGCCCGGACAGATTGAGGCATGGAGGTTGCACTGGAGAGTCAGCGTCACACGGAATATCTCTTCCGGAAGACCAAAGAACGAACAAGGGGCGGGTAAATAGAGGGGGCGGGCGCAGGGCTCAAGAGCAGGGCTGATGTGCCCCTCATCTCACATTAATTAAAGAGCCTATCACAGCTCGGTTCTCTATCCAGCAGGAGATTCAAATGCCATTCAGGACATTATCGCGCAACAGGTTTATTGTGACGAGCCTTATTCTGATGCTCGGTACTCTCATCAGCACTGCGGCCGTCGTGCGCGCGCAGTCGTCTCTCTTCGACGCGCCGTGGCGCGGCTTCGACACGGGCAATTACAACAGCGGTTTTGCGCCCAAGTCCTTTGCGACGGGCGATCTGGACGGCGACGGCGACGTGGACGTGCTGGTCGGCAACACCTTCGCGAGCTTCCTGCCCGCCGGCAACGGCATCTCCGTCCTCAAAAATCAGGGCGACAAGTCCTTCGCCGCGCCGGTCTTTTACGTGCTGGCGAACGCCGAGACAATCGGCGAAGTCGGCCTTTCGGATTTCGACGCGGACGGCGACCTGGACGCCATCGCGACCATCCGCGGCGACTACAACGAGATGACTGCGATCCGCGTCTGGCGCAATAACGGCAACGGCAGCTTCGCCGACTCGGTCGCGTTCACGACCGGAGAAGGCCCGGCGGAACTCGTCATCGCGGACTTCACGGGCGACGGCAAAGCGGATGTCGTGACGGCCAACTACGGCGGCCAGTCCGTCTCGCTGCTCAAGCATAACGGGCAGAGCGGCGCGGCGGCGGGCTTTCTCGCGCCGCAGAACTTCACCACCGGACGCCGCAGTGAGCGGATCGCGGCGGCTGATGTGAACGGCGACGGCAAGCTTGACCTGGCGGTCGGCGGGTGGTCTGAATCGACCAACATCTGGTCTCTGAGCCTGATGCTCAACGGCGGCGCGGACAATTTCGCCGCGCCCGTCAGCTACGAGTCCGCGCCCGGCGCGCGCCAGCCTTCAACCG
>JAFBAJ010000673.1 GCA_019247865.1 Acidobacteriota bacterium | reverse complement strand
CTGGCGCTCTTTCAGGGACGCTATGACCGCGCGCTCGACTATCTCGAACGCGCGCGCCGCAAGTACGCGGAGATGCGTATGCCGCATGAGTCCGCCGTCTCTGAGCTGGAGATCGCCGACGCTTACCTGGAGCTGAACCTGGGGCCGGAGGCGGCGGAGTTTTACGAGCGCGTGACGCCGATGTTCGCGGAGCTGTCGATGCGCGCAGAGCAGGCTCTGGCGCTGGCGCATCACGGGCGCGCAGCCATCCTGCTCGGACAGATGACACGCGCGCAGCAGCTTCTGACGGAGGCGCGCAAGCTCTACGCGGCCGAAAGCAACACGCTCGGCGAGGCGATGGTCGCGCTGACGATGGCGCAGCTTCATCACGCCGCGGGAAATTATCCGGCGACGATGCTGGCGGCCGAAGAGGCCGAAGCGCCGCTCTCTGCGGCGGGCGTCTGGCGGCACACGTTGATGGCGCGCTGGCTGCGCGGAGACGCCCTGCGTGCGCTCGGCTCGTTCAGTGAAGCGCGCACGATTCTGGAAGCCGCGCTGCATGACGCGGAGGAGCAGGCGCAGCCGCAGGTCGCGCAGCGTTGCCACACCTCGCTCGGCCTGCTCGCGTCGAGCGAAGGCGATCAGGCGCGCGCCGAAGCCGCCTTCACGCGCGCCATCGAGCTCATCGAAACACTGCGCGCGCCGCTTCCGGCCGAAGAGTTTCGCGCGGCCTTCTTCGCAGACAAGCTCGTGCCGTACGACGAGATGGCGCGGCTCTGCCTCATGGATGAAGAGCATGATCGCGCGGCCGAGGCTCTCGGCTTCGTCGAGCGTGCGCGCTCGCGCGCACTGGTGGACATTCTCGGCGGCACGCTCAAGACGCTGCCCGAGCCGCGCGATGCGTTCGAGGCGGAAATCCTGAACGAGCTGGCAGACCTGCGCGAACAGCTCAACTGGTTCTACAGCCAGATCAACCGTCCGGCGCAGAAGAGCGACGCGACCGAGAGCGCGGACGAGATGGCCGCGCTCCAGCAGGAGGTCAAAGAGCGCGAGCGCCGCGTGCTCGATCTGACGCGACAGTTGCAGCATCGCGGCGGCCAGCCGGCACTCTCCAATGAGGTCGAGCAGCTCAACCTCAAGCAGCTCCAAAGCGGGCTCGGAGATGACACTGCGCTCGTCGAATACACGAGCCTTGACGGAGAGCTGCTGGCCTTCGTCGTGACGGATGAAGGCGCGTCGGTCGTCCGCCATCTGGGCAGCGAGCGCGAGGTCGAAGCACAGCTTGAACAGCTGCGCTTTCAAATAGACACGCTGCGTTTCGGCGCGGGGCGGATGCGCAAGCACCTGCCGCACCTGATGAAGCGCGCGCTGTCGCATCTACAGGTCTTGTACGACGTGCTGCTCGCGCCGCTCGAAGAGCTGATCGGCGCGGACCGAAGGCTCGTCATCGTCCCGCACCGCGCGCTGCATTACGTTCCCTTTCACGCGCTGCATGACGGCATCGAGTACGTCATCGAACGGCGCGAGGTCTGCTACGCTCCGAGCGCGGTCGTCCTCAGCCATTGCCTCGCGCGCGCGCCCCGACCGCTCGAAAGCGCCGTGCTGGTCGGCGTGCCGGACGAGCAGACGCCGCGCGTCCTGGATGAAGTCATCGCGCTCTCTCCGCTCTTTCCGCAATCGTCTGTCTTGCTGGAAGAGCGCGGGACGCTCTCGGCCGTCAAAGAGAACGCGGCGCACGCGGACGTGCTGCACCTCGCCTGTCACGGGCAGTTCCGGCCGGACAATCCGCTCTTCTCCTCCTTGCGGCTGGCCGACGGCTGGCTGACCGTGCGCGATGCTTACGAGCTTGACCTGCGCCGCTGCGAGCTGGTCACGCTCAGCGCGTGCGAGACGGGAATGAGCGCGGTCGCGCCCGGCAACGAGCTGATCGGCCTCGCGCGCGGCTTCTTCTCGGCGGGCGCGCCGTCGCTCCTGATGAGCCTCTGGACGGTGGATGACGAGGCGACCGCGAACCTGATGACAGACTGTTACAGTCGCCTGTGCGCGGGCGCGTCCGTCGCCACGGCCCTGCGCGAGGCGCAGCTCGAACTGATGAAGGAGCAGCCGCATCCCTTCTTCTGGTCCCCGTTCGTCCTGTTCGGGCGCTGGTAACCGCAAGCAGATTTTAAGATTGTTTGGAGGAATTGTTTGGAGGAATTGTTTGGAGCAGTTGCTTTGTTCCACCGGAGCACTTTGCTTTATTCCGTAGGAGCAGTTGCTTTGTTCCGTCGGAGAAATTGCTTTGCTCCGTCGGAGCGGTTGCTTTGCTCCGTCGGAGCAGTTGCTTTGCTCCGTAGGAGCAAGATGTTTATAGCTCGAACGGATGGCCGTATATCAAGCTCCGTAGGAGCGATATATTTACATTCCGCTCCGACAGAGCTTGATCTTACAGGGGCGCGGTAATCTATAATCCAGTCCCTACTGGACTGTACGAGAGGCTTGGGAGGGCAATTCCTGCTCTTCCCTGAATGTGATTCATGCTGCGACACGAGCCGTTTTTGTGTTTCATGATGAATCACAGGTCGGAGTGTGCGCGCAGCCCTCACAAGCCGGAAATATTTGATTACGATATGGTTGCAGCCGCCCGCGGGCTGGCAACTAAGGGGCATGTTGATTGCTTCTAAATGTTCCGCTGCCTGAGATGTATTTTTTGAATGCCCGCGTGCACTGTGAGATCGGTTCAAGACTGGCAGCCAACGGAATTTTTTTTGCCCCCGACCGCTGAGTCCCTCGTTCTTTTGATAGCCCTGCACCGTTATGAGATTTAATAGCTTGCCCAATCTGCCGCGCGCCTTCAGCCTGAAGAGGCTGACGGCCCTGCTGTCGCTCCTTCTGATCGTCGGATTGTTGACCGCGGCTCCTGCCAGCATGCAGAGCAGAAGCACGCAGACGCAGTCCGCCATCGCCGTCGTTCTGAACAACGAGCCCTACGTGCCCGGCCAGGTCGTCGTGCAGCTCAATCCGGGCTACGACATGTCGACCGTCGCGTCGATGTACGGCCTCGACCCGGTTCCGCTCGGCCAGCTTACGCTCGGCGTACCGCCCGACCCGGTCGTCATCGAATATCTTTTAAGGATCACCGACAACTCGACGGTCGAGGCGAAGGTCGCAGCCCTTTCGGCTGACACCGTGCGCGTGGCCTTTGCCGAGCCGAACCACAATGGCGGTGCGCCGGAGGCGGCGCGTCCCACCTGGAGCGTCGGCGATTCCTTCGCCAACATCATGGCCGGACGGAAGGCTGCGAACACGCAATGGGCGCGCACTAAGATTCGAGTAGATGAAGCGCAGCAGGTCACGCGCGGCGCAGTCGCGGCGGGCGTCCTGTCGCCTGAGCCGCGTCCCATCGTCGTGGCCGTGCTCGACACCGGCATTGACCTGAATCATCCTGCGTTTGCCGGACGACTCGTGGCCCCGAGCGACATGTACGACTTCGTCGGCAACGATCCGGACCCGAGCGAAGAGGGAAGCGCCGAGATCGGCCCCTACGGTCATGGGACTCATGTCGCGGGCCTGATCGCGATGGTTGCGCCGGATGCCAAGATCATGCCGCTGCGTGTCCTCGGAGCGGACGGGAAAGGCGATTTCTTCCGCCTCGCGGAGGCCATCAAATTCGCTCTCGCGCACGGCGCGAACGTCATCAACCTGAGCCTCAGTACG
>JAFBAJ010000667.1 GCA_019247865.1 Acidobacteriota bacterium | reverse complement strand
TTCAAAAGACGATGGAGTTCATCATCAAACAGCAGGAGAGCTTTGCCGAAAATATGGGAAAGGCTGATGAGCGCATGACCCGAATGGAAGGGGCGTTTGTCGGGCTCTTCAACGTCGTGAGCGAAGTGGTTAATGTTCAGAAAGGACTTGTCGTATCGCTGGAAGAATTGGCCGAAGCTCAGAAAAACACGGATGACCGACTCAACGCTTTGATTAATACGGTCGAGCGTTACATCAGCGAAGGCCGAAACGGAAAATCGCATGGCTGAGAAAACCGAAATCGTCGAAAATGAGTTTGGCGTAGATGTCGCGGTCAACACCATACGCGGGCGCTCGTGCCCCGTCTGCGGCGGCAAGATCATTCCGTCGAATCGCGCCGTCTATCAGAGCGCGGGCGGCGACCCGTCCGAGGTCTTCCCGCTCTGGGAGTGCGAGCGTTGCGGCTTTTCCGAAACCTTCTCCACGCCCGACCAGCCTAAGAAGCTGCACGGCGCGGCTCCCAAAGCCCTCACGGGCGAGAAGGCTGCCGGGGCGCAGACTGTTACAAGAACGGCTGCCGGACGCGCCGCAGCCAAACGAGCCATGCCGCCCGACGTGCGCAAGATGCTCGAAGTGATGAATCGGACGCAGCCTAAGGCGGAAGAATAATTTTCGACGGATGGACGAATTAACACAGAGCGTCCTCGGCATGTTCGAGCGATTCGGCAAGGAGACGCTCGACCTGCACGAGCTGTTCGAGGCGGGCGGCAACGACCCGGAAGCGCGCACGGCAGTCTTTGACGCGGTCGAGCGGCTGGTCAGGGACGGACTGCTCGAAGAGCGCGGCAACGATTTTTACGCGCTGACGGAAAAGGGAAGGAACCTAAATCTGACAAGCCCGTCCGGCAATTCTCCAGAATGAACTTCATCTATGCTCTGCCGCACCTGAACGCCACGCTCAATTCCATTAGCGCGTTGCTGCTCATCACTGGCTACGTCTACATACGCAGAGGCAACATCGCTGCTCATCGCAAGTGCATGCTCGCGGCCTTCATCACTTCAACGATCTTCCTGGCCTGCTATCTGCTGTATCATTCGCTGTTGGTCTATTACCTGGGGCAGGGGCCGACGCGGTTTCGCGGCGTCGGGTGGGTGCGGCCGTTCTATTTCGTGATTCTGTTGACGCATACGGTGCTGGCGGTTTTGGTGACGCCGTTCGTGCTGGTCACGCTGCGGCGCGCTCTGCGCGAGCGGTTCGATAAGCATCGCCGCATCGCGCGCTGGACGTTTCCGGTGTGGCTCTACGTCTCTGTGACGGGGGTGCTCGTGTATCTCATGCTCTACCAGTTTTATCCCGCGCGTTGATGAAGATGTCCGGCGATAACTCACATCCGGCTGCTCAGGCCAATCTGCCTCAGGGCCTTCGGCAGCGAGCGACGCTGCCGCTCATCATCGTGGCCGCGCTCTTCATCATCGTGCCTTTTCTGGCCTGGTACGGGACGTGGTTCGGGCGCGACCTGAGCGACGAGAAGATCACGGAGTATCTGGCGGACGAGAAGAACCCGCGCCACGTGCAGCACGCCCTCTCGCAGCTCGCCGAAAAGCTTGAGAAGAAAGATGCGTCGGCGCGGCGCTGGTATCCGCAGATCGCCGCGCTCTCGAACAGCAATGTCCCTGAGCTGCGCTCGAACGCAGCGTGGCTGATGGGCAAGGACAATCAGGCGCAGGAGTTTCATGAAGCGCTGCTCAAACTGCTGCGTGACGGCGAGCCAATCGTGCAGCGCAACGCGGCCGTCTCACTCGTGGCTTTTAATGACAGGAACGCGCTGCCGGTGGTGCGCTCGATGCTACAGCCCTACGCGCTGACGGCTCCGGTCGAAGGCGAAGTGAACAGTATTTTGAAAGTAGGCTCGCCCGTCAAAGTCGGGATGATGCTCTCGCGTCTCAAACAGGGCGAGCAGGTGTGGGAAGTGCGCTCGCCGCTGCCCGGAGAGCTGAGCCAGGTCGCGGCAGGCGTCGGCGCGAAGCTCAAAGCGGGAGACACTTTGCTCTACATCACGCCGGACGAGAGCACTGTGTGGGAGGCTTTGCGCGCTCTGTATCTGATCGGAGAGAAAGAGGATTTGCCCGTCGCGGAAAGTTACGCGCAGGGCTCCGGCAAGCTCTCTGCGGAGATCAAAGAACAAGCGGCGCTGACGGCCAAAGCCATCCAGCGCCGCTCTG
>JAFBAJ010000653.1 GCA_019247865.1 Acidobacteriota bacterium | reverse complement strand
GAGCTGCGGCCAGAGGTTCAGCGCGCGCAATGCTTCAACCGTCGCACGCCCGTACGGCGCGACCTCCGGCTTGGCGATGCCGATGTGTTCGACCTCCGGCTTCGATAAATCTTCGAGGCGCGCGAGCGCCAGGCGCGAGTCGGGCGGAACCCACAGCACGAGCCGCCCGCGCGCGTAGAGCTGTCGCGTCCCCTCCGTGAGCAGAGCTTTGCTTGCCAGCTTGTCAACATTCTCCACATCCGCCGAGGCGAAGACATCGAAGGGCGCGTGATTCTCGATCTGTTTGGCGAGGTCTGCCGTCGCGCCGAAGCTGTAGACGACCTTCACGCCCGTCCGCGCCGTGAATTCCTTGCCCAGCTCCGTGAAAGCGTCCGTCAGATTGGATGCGGCGGCGACGTTGAGCTCGTCCTGCTTAGGCGGCTGCGTCCTGTTGCAGCCTGTGCTAAGGAGGATCAAAGCTATGCTGAGACAGATGAGCCGGATGTGTTTAGCCATAGAGAAAACCATCTCACGCCAAGGCGCAAAGGAAAACGATTGAGCTTGCCTTTGCGCCTTAGGCGTGAAACTTTTTTTGAGTGTTAGATTCCCGCGCCGTCCATGAACTCGTCAACCATGTAATGCCCGATCTCCGCGCTGCCGACGCGATAGGTGTTGAGCACGCCGAGCGGCGGCGCGTAGAGATGCAGCGTCACGAGGTCTGTGCCGCTGATGTCCGGATTTCCGATCTGATGTATGTCCGGCACGTCTGCTCCGGTGACGCCGCCCTGCTGCCACTCGCGCGCGCTGATGTAGCGCAGCTTGCCTGCTTCGTCCTGCGCAAAGATGGTCTCCCACATCACTCCCTCGCAGACGCGCACGGCTCCGAAAGAGCCGTTGTGGTCATGTATCGGCGTCCGCTGTCCGGGCCGCCAGCAGAGTATGAGCAGCTCTGCGTGATCGCTGCGCACGACGCGATGGCGCGCGTAGGTCGCGGCCTTGAATCCGCGATGCGCCAGCAGGTCTTCTTCATCAACCAGAACCTCGCGCATCCAGCCGTTGATCTCTTCGAGCGTCGGCACGCGGCTGAGCGTCCTGAGCCGCTCGACCAGCTCGTTAAAAGAGAAGCCCCGCGCCTGCGCTCTCTTGTCGGGCGCGGGAGACGGAGCGGTATGTGTGATGTTGGCTGACATAATGTTTGAAGGAGACTCCTGACGGAAATAATTGGCAGCTTTATACTACAGATGAAAGCGAGCGAGGGTCAATGGCTCTCAAAGAGCGAGCATGACGCGCACGTCGCGCACGTTCGTCCCCGTCGCTCCGGTCAGGAGCGCACCATCGAGCGCCTGAAAGAAATTGTAAGCGTCGCTCTCTGCGAGAAACCTGTGCGCGTCGAGCCGCAACGCGCGCGCACGTTCAAGCGTCCCCTTATCCGCGACAGCGCCCGCCGCAGGACTATTGCCGTCAATCCCATCCGTCCCGGCGCTGAGCACGACCGCCTGCCTGAAACCTGCTCCTCTTTCGTCAAGCTCAATTGCACAGCGCAGGGCCGTCTCCAGATTGCGCCCGCCTGTGCCCGCGCCGCGCACCGGGCACGAGAACTCGCCGCCGGAAATGAGGCAGGCAATCTTGTTGCGCTCTGCCGCGCGGCGGCGCAGCTCGGCCAGACGTGAGAGCGAGAGCGCACAGCCTTCCTCAATCCTCTGCTCAGAGATGTCGTGCGCCACTTCGGTCAGGAAGCCGCGCCGCCTCGCCTCTGCCGCAGCCGCCGCGAGCGCGCTCTCGTTGTCCAAGAGGACGTAATGCTCCATCACACCGCGCGCGATGGATTCACCAGCACGCTCCGGCCGATGGTTGATGAGCTGCATGATGTCGGCGGGCATCTGCTCTGACAGTTGGTAGCGGTTGATGACCTCTGCCGCGCGCGGCGCGTCGGGCGGCGGCTCAAGCGTCGGCCCAGAAGCGACGATAGCTTCCTGTCCACGGCCCGTGTCGGAGACGATCAGTGTGAGCTGGTCTGCATCCGGCGCGCGCGCAGAGAGCCCTCCGCCTTTGACGGCAGAGAAGGCGCGGCGCACGGCGTTGATCTCTGCGATGCTCGCGCCGCACGCGATCAGCACGCGATTCGCCGTCCTTAAATCCTTCAGCGTGATGCGCTCGTCGCGCGGCCACTCGATCATCGCGGAGCCGCCGCCCGAGATCAGAAAAATAATGAGGCCGCGCGCTTCGTTCGCGCGGCGCAGCAGCTCAAAGGCGGCTTGCGCGGCTTCGAGGCTTGAGTCGTCTGGCAGCGGATGCGCGCCGACGCATGAGCGCCATGCCGGTTTGAGCTTTTTGGTGTCAGGCAGGGAAGTGCCGACGGCGAAGCCTGCGGTCAGCTTCTCGCCCAGCACTTCATCGAGCGCGGCGGCCATCGGAAAAGCCGCCTTGCCAATCGCGAGCGCGTAAGTGTCGCGCTGCACGCTCAGCTCAAACTTCGTTTCCGGCACGGCGCGGCGCACGGCATCAGCGGCGGACGCGCTCTGAATAGCCACATCGAAAATCTCTCGCGCCGCACGGCGCAGGTCAGGCGTTTCGGTCACGCTCTTCACTCGGTGGTGATCGATGAGCCGAGCTCGCGGAAGCGACGCTCGCTGATGCCGCGCACGATGAGCAGGTGTTCTGGACGGCGAAAGCGTCCATATCGCTCACGATGCTCGATGATGCGCGAGGCGAGCGCCGCGCCGATGCCCGGCAAACGCTCCAGCTCTTCACGCGTGGCTGTGTTGAGATTGACCGCGGGCACTGCGGGCACGAGGCTGCGTGTCGCACTTTGGCCGCGAAGGGAAGGCGCGAGCCGTGTCTGTTTGACGCAGGAGGTCTGGCTGAGAGCCAGTGCAGACGCGCAGGCACAGCCGACTGCGAGGCGCGTGAGGGCCTTAGGAACTCTTCGCATCATCACTGCACACGCCTCCTTGTAATCGCCGCGCGATATTTGCCGCGAAAGTGTGCAAAATGCTAGAAGTCTAAAAAATTCAGGAACTTGTAACTTTAAAACGGCACTTTTCCACAGGCTTTTCCACAGAAGCTGTGGAAAAGTCGGCGGGAAAATTTTAGCCCTCCGCGCCCATCGCATCCCAGTCGGCCAGCGTCTCATAGGCTTTCTGGAGAATCGGACGCGGGCGCGCGCCGTCGGCCTGCCCGATAAAGCCCTCGCGCTCCATCATGTCGAGGATGGCTGCGGCGCGGCCGTAGCCGATGCGCAGCCGTCTTTGCAGGACGGAGGTCGAAGCTCTCTTCATCTCGGCGCAGATTCGGAGTGCGTCTTCAAAAAGCTCATCGCGCTCGCCACCCTCGCCGTCGAGTCCCAGCGCCTCCTCTTCGGACTGCGTGATGGTCTCGTCATAGGCTGGCGCGCACTGCTTCTTGACGTGCGCCACGATCTTGCCGATCTCCGTTTCGTCCACATAAGCTCCGTGCACACGCACGAGGCGCGACGTGCCCGGCGGGAGGAAGAGCATGTCGCCGCGACCGAGGAGCTGTTCCGCGCCGTTGGCGTCGATGATCGTGCGCGAGTCCACCTTCGACGAGACGCGATACGAGATGCGCGAAGGGAAGTTGGCTTTGATGAGTCCGGTGATGACATCGACCGAAGGCCGCTGCGTGGCGAGCACCAGATGAATGCCGACCGCGCGCGCCATCTGCGCGAGCCGCGTGATGGCCTCTTCGACATCATGGCCGGAGACCATCATCAGGTCTGCCAGCTCGTCTATGATGATGACGATGTACGGCAGGGTCTTCCACGGCTCGCCAGTCTCGCCGAAGTCCTTGGCGAAGTTGCGTCGCTCGACCTCTGTGTTGTAGCCGTCGATGTTGCGCACGCCCCAGCCCGCCAGCTCCTTGTAACGCTTCTCCATCTCGCCCACAGCCCACTTCAAAGAGATGGCCGCGCGCTTAGGGTCTGTGATGATGGGCGTCGCCAGATGCGGGATGCCGTCATAGAGTCCGAGCTCCAGACGCTTTGGGTCCACGAGAATGAACTTCACTTCATCGGGCCGCGCTTTATACATGATGGAGACGATGAGCGAGTTGACGCCGACGGATTTGCCCGCGCCGGTCGCGCCGGCGATCAGGAGGTGCGGCATCTTCGCCAGGTCTGCGACGTAGTTAAGGCCGTCGATAGTCTTGCCGAGCGCGATGGTGAGCTTCGACGGCGATTCGCGGAACTGTCTCGACTCGACCACTTCGCGGAGGTGAATCGTCTCGCGGTGCGGGTTCGGGACTTCGATGCCGACGTGCGGCTTGCCGGGCATGCGGTCGATGCGTATCGACTCGGCCTTGAGCGCGAGGCAGAGGTCGTCGACGAGCCCCGTCACGCGCGAATACTTGACGCCCGGATCGGGCTTGAACTCGTAGGTCGTGACGACCGGCCCCGGACAGATGTGCTTGATCTGACCCGTGACGTTGAACTCTTTGCATTTCTCCGCGAGGCGCGTCGCCAGATTGAGCAGCTCTTCGTCGGCCTGCTCGCTGTGCGGCGGCGCGTCGTGCAGAAATTCCATGGAGGGCAGCTTGTAATCGGTTGGAGTCTGCGCGATGAGGCCACGCTTCGTCGCACGCTCGGGCGGCGCGGCCTGCTCCTCTTCCGCCAGCACGTCCGTGCGAACGACCGAAGCAGACTTGACCATCGCTTCGATCTCGTCCGCCTCTTCGTCCTCCGGGTCTTCTTTGGAAGGAACGACGCGCGCGCGTTTGGTCGCCGTCGCGGCGATGTCGGTC
>JAFBAJ010000578.1 GCA_019247865.1 Acidobacteriota bacterium | reverse complement strand
AAGCGGTCGGGGCTGAAAGCTTCGAGCAGCGCGCGTGTGCTTCCGGTCGTGAGCTGTTCGGCGATGAGCGCTCCGGTGATGGGCGCGAGCAGGATGCCGTTGCGATAATGGCCGGTCGCGTAAAAGAGCCCGTGGACCAACGAGCACGCGCCGATGACCGGCAGCTCGTCATCCGCGCGCGGCCTCAGGCCGGACCAGGCATCCACGAGCGGGGCCGCGCGAAAAGCTTCCTCCGCCAGCTCCAGCGCGTGCGTCATGATCGAATGCACGCCTGCGCCCGTGACGCGCTTCTCAAAGCCCGCGTGCTCGGTCGTCGAGCCCGCGAGCAGTCGCCCGTCGAGTCTCGGCACGACGTAGCCGCGCGGGCTGTAGAGCACGTGTCGCGGAGCCGTGTTGAGAGACTCAAAGCAGAGCATCTGTCCGCGAACGGGTTCGATGCGGACGCACGGCACGCGGCTGTCCGCGCCGGTCAGAAAAGATGTCCACGCGCCGCTCGCGACGACGACTGCGGGAGCGTAAATCGTGCCACGCGAAGTCTCGACGCCGCGGACGCGCCCGCGCTCGATGGACAGAGCTTCGACCTGCGTGCCGGTCAGGAGTTGCCCTCCGCGCTTTTTGAGCGAAGCGAGCAAAGCCTTGATGAGCCTGCGATTCTCGACCTGCACGTCGCGCGGGAACCTGAGCGCGCCGCGCACGTGTGCCGAGATCGCGGGCTCCAACGCGCGCGCCTCCCTTGCGCTCAAACGCTCGACCTCCAGGCCCGCCGCCACTTGCCAGCGATAACGCCGGTCAAGCTCCCTCTCGTCCTCATCCGTAAAGGCCAGGTAGAGCGTGCCCGTCTCTTCGAGCTCGATGTCCACGCCCGTCTCTTCGAAGAGAGACGCGGCCCACGCCGCATACAGCTCGCGGCTCGCCCGTGCGAGCTCGAAGAAAGCATCCGCGCTATCGGCCTCGGCCTGCACGGCGAGCATTCCGCCAGCCGCGTGCGAAGCCTCCATCCCGGCGCGTGCCCCGCGCTCGACGAGCAACACGCGCCCGACGCCTCGCTCGCTCAGGGCGCGCGCGACCGACAACCCGATGACGCCGCCGCCGACAATAATTACGTCCGCTTGATTTGATTCCATTTCGATGAAAACGGTCTTAGGTCTTTGGCCTTTGGTCTTTGTTCGTTGTACATTGAACGCTCCGAAAATCGAGAGCCAAGACCAAAGACCGAAGACCAAAGGCCAAAAAAATTACGACTCATACTATCACACTCATTCCGGGCGACGGCATCGGGCCGGAAGTCTCCGCGGCGGTCGTGCGGATCATCGAAGCGACGGGCGTCGACGTGCATTGGGAGACGCATTACGCGGGCGCGCAGGCGCTCGAAAAGTTCGGGACGACGCTGCCGGACGAGCTGCTCGAATCGATCAAGCGCAACCGCGTCGCGCTCAAAGGGCCGATCACGACGCCGGTCGGCAAGGGCTTTACCTCCGTCAACGTCGGCCTGCGCAAAGCGCTCGATCTGTACGCCAACCTGCGACCGGTGCGTGCGCTGCCGAACATCCCCTCGCGCTATCCGGAGCTCGATCTGGTCGTCGTGCGCGAGAACACGGAAGACCTCTACTCCGGCATCGAGCACGTCGTCGTGCCCGGCGTCGTCGAGAGCATCAAGATCATCACCGCGAAGGCTTCGACGCGCGTCGCCAAGTTCGCGTTCGAGTATGCGCGCGCAGAGAAGCGCCAGAAGGTGACCGCCGTCCACAAGGCCAACATCATGAAGCTCTCGGACGGGCTCTTCCTCGAATGCTTCTACCAGGTCTCGAAGGATTATCCGGAGATCACGGCCGACGACAAGATCGTGGACAACGCCTGCATGCAGCTCGTGATGCGCCCGGAACAGTTCGACATCATGCTGCTCGAAAATCTCTACGGCGACATCGTCTCGGACTTGTGCGCGGGACTGATCGGCGGGCTCGGCCTCGTGCCCGGCGCGAACATCGGCGAGCAGGGCGCGGTCTTTGAAGCCGTCCACGGCTCCGCGCCGGACATCGCCGGACAGGGCATCGCCAACCCGACCGCGCTGCTGCAATCCGGCCTCCTCATGCTCCGCTACCTCGGCGAGCGCGAGGCCGCGGACAAGATCGAGAACGCCATGCTCAAGGTCTTCAGGGAAGGAAAGGTACGCACGCGCGACATCGGCGGCACGGCCAAGACCAACGAGTTCGCAGAAGCCATCATCGCCGCGTTCTAAGGCATCGGCCTCTTTCAAAAACAATTTCACGCAAAGGCGCAAAGACGCAAAGGAAGACAGGAATGCTTTTCTTTGCGTCTTTGCGCCTTTGCGCGAGATTCTTTTGTTTGATTTTAAAATTGACACACTGCCGGATTTCCCTTTGTTTTAGAATAAAATGCAATGCTTCGAAAGGGCAGAACTGTTCCGTCAATTTCAGAAAGCCGTCATCTCAAATGGAGTCAATCATGGGTCTCTCAGAGAAAACCGTTCAGCGAATAACACCTCTCACTCTTGCCTTGCTCTTTCTTTGCGGGCTCGCGTTGCCGGCGCAGGCCGTCGGCTCGTGTGATGCGCCGAGCCTGTATGCGGCACCGGCTTACTTCGGGGGCGGGACGACGCGCGCCGCCGTCGCAGGTGACTTTAACGGCGACGGCAAGAACGACCTCGTGACGACGAACGACACGGGCGTCTCCCTGATGCTCAACGACGGCACCGGGCGCTTCGGCGCGCCGTCGAATTTCAGCACGGGCACAGACCCCTACGCCGTCGAGGCGCGCGACTTTAACAATGACGGCAAGCTCGACCTGGTGGTCGCCAATTACAGCTCGCACAACATCTCCATCCTGCTGGGCTCCGGGACGGGAACTTTCAGCGTCGCGAATAACATCATGACCGGAGTGCATCCGCGCTCGATTGCAATCGGCGACTATAACAACGACGGCAGTCTCGATCTGGCGGTTGCCAATCAGGACACGAACAACGTGGCGATACTGATCGGCACCGGCACCGGGAGCTTCTTCCAGCCTCTCGTCGTGGGAGCCGGGGTGCAGCCACAGTCCGTCGCCACCGGCGATTTCAACGGCGACAACAAGCTCGATCTGGCGGTGGCGAATTTTGACGGCGCGATGGGCAATGTCTCCATCATCACCGGCGCGGGCAACGGCTTCTTCAACCAGGCGACGAGCATCGCGCCTGTCTCATCTCCATATTCGGTCGTGGTCAGAGATTTTAACGGAGACACGAAGCTCGATCTGGCGGTCGCCAGCTACTCTGACGGCAGTGTCGTCATCCTGCTCGGCACTGGCATGGGCACGTTCGGCGCGCCCACTTCCTTTCCCATCGTCGCTTACGCCGATGCGCTCGCGGCTGGCGACTTCAACGGCGACGGGAAGATAGACCTCGCCGCGAGCAGTCAGGGCAGTGGATTGGCGGGCGTGATTTTAGGCACGGGCACGGGCACGTTCGGCGCGCCTGTGAGATACGCTGCCGGAGCCAACTCTTTTCATATTCTGACGGCTGATCTGAACAGCGACGGGAAGCTCGATCTCGGCGTCAGCTCGACGATGGCCCAACAGGGATTTGTGGCAGTCCTGTTCGGCACTGGCACGGGCAGCTTCATCGGCGCGACCGATTACAACGTCTCGCCGAACATAGACGTGGTCGACTCTGTTGCCGGAGACTTCAACAACGACGGCAAACCCGATCTGGCCTTTGCCGCCAACGGAGTCACGGTGCTGCTCGGCACGGGCACGGGCGCTTTCGGCGCTCCTATAAGTTCCCCGGCCACTGTTTTCGGCATCTCCATCGAGAAGGGAGATTTCAACAACGATGGCAAGCTCGATGTCGTGATGGGGAACAGCAACTTTACAGCCAACAGCATCAATGTCCTGCTCGGCACGGGCACGGGCACGTTCGGCGCGCCGATAACGCTCACGGCCGGAACGCGTCCGATTGGGGTGGCGGTCGGAGATTTCAACGGCGACGGCAACGCGGACATCGTGACGGCGAACGCCAATTCCTCCAACATCTCCGTCCTGCTCGGCACGGGCGCGGGCACCTTCGGCGCGCCGACTAACTATCCGACTTCCGGCGGCCCGATCTCGGTGTCCGTCGGCGAGTTCAACGGCGACGGCAAGCTTGATCTCGCCATCGCACATCTCGTCAATAGCCCGACGGGGCGCGTCTCGATCTACCTGGGCAACGGGACGGGCGGCTTCGGCGGTCTCAATGCGTATGATGTCGGCCCCGGCTCGGCTGCGGTCGCGGTCGGCGACCTCAACGGCGACGGCAGGCAGGATGTAGTCTCAGCCAACAACGGCAACACCAGTTTCGGGAGCGGAGGATTGCCGGGCAGCATCTCCGTCCTCCTCAACACGGGCGGCGGCGCTTTTACCGTGACGAACAACATCGCGCCGGGATTCAACTATTACAATATCGGCCTGCG
>JAFBAJ010000485.1 GCA_019247865.1 Acidobacteriota bacterium | reverse complement strand
CACAGAGGGACGCCGGATCAGAACGCTCGCCGGGCCGGAAGAGAACGAGACGGCGAGCGGCCTCGAAGACACTTTGCAGCGCACGAACGCGCTGCTCTCCTTCGGCAAGAGCGCCATTACCTCTCTCGCGCTGACGCCGGACGGACGGTTGCTGGCCGGAGCCGGAAACGACCAGACCGTCAAAGTGTGGGAGCTTGAGACGGGACGCCTCGTCTACACGCTGAAGGGGCACACGGACAACGTGCGCTCCGTCAGCATCAGCCCGGACGGACGCGTGCTGGCGAGCGCGAGCTACGATGAGAAGCTCAAGCTCTGGGACCTGGCGAGCGGAAAGCTGCTGCGCGAGATCGCGGGCGCGGGCGAGACCGTCGTCTTCAGCCCGGACGGGCGGCTGCTGGCGAACACGGAGCGTCATTCGTATGACCTCAAAATTCTGGAGGTCGCGACGGGCAAGGTCTTGCGGACGCTGAAGGGGCACGCCAATGCTATCGGCGCGGCGGCGTTTCAAAAGGACGGGCGCACGCTGGTCACTGCGAGCTGGGATCGGACGCTCAAGCTCTGGGACGTGCCGAGCGGAAAGCTGCTGCGCACGCTCTCCGGGCACACCAACGATGTCGTCGCGGTCGCACTGCATCCGAACGGCCGGACGATTCTGAGCGGGAGCGACGACGGCTCCGTCCGCGTGTGGGACGCTGTGACTGGACAGCCCATCGCACAGCTCATCGGGAGCGGCCGGACTGCGTGGCTCGTCGCGTGCGCGGACGGATTGTTCGACGGCTCGCCGGACGCGTGGGGGCAGCTCTTCTGGCGACTCTCGCCCGCGTTGCGCGACATCAGCCCCGTCGAATCCTTCTTTAATGAGTTCTACGCGCCGGGGCTGCTCGAAAAAATTCTGGCGGGCGAGCGGCCGCGCGCCGCGCAGGAGATTTCGGCGCGAGACAGACGACAGCCGCAGCTCTCTCTCTCGCTGGCGAATGAGAGCGATGCCTTACAGTCTCTCACGACGCACGAGGTGAAGGTCAGCATCAACATCTCGCACGCGCTGGCCGGAGCGCGCGACGTGCGACTGTTTCGCAACGGCTCGCTGGTCAAAGTCTTTCACGGCGATGTGCTGAACGGCGGCAGCGGCGCGGTGCTCGAAGCGTTGGTGCCCATCACTGCGGGCACGAACCAGTTGACGGCTTACGCTTTCAATCGTGATAACGTGAAGAGCGGCGACGCGCGCCTGACGCTGACGGGCGCGGAGAGCCTGCGGCGCAAAGGCGTGGCCTACATTCTGACGGTCGGCGTCAATGAATATCAGAACGCGGAGTTCAACCTGCGCTACGCTGTGCCGGACGCGTTGCTCTTCGGCGCGGAGATCAGTCGCCGGCAGAGCGCGCTCGCGCGCTACGAGCGTGTGTCGGTCGTGCCGCTCATGAACAGCGAAGCGACCAAAGCCAATTTTCTGTTAGCTCTTAAATTGTTAGCGGGAGAGGGCGGCGCGCTGCCTTCGGATGCTCCGGCGGCTTTGCAACAGCTCGGTCGTGCACAGCCGGAGGATGTCGTGATGGTCTACTTCTCCGGTCACGGGCTGGCCGTCGCGCAGAGCTTCTACCTGATTCCGTCCGACCTCGGCTACACCGGCGCGCGGACGCCCGAAGGCATCACGGCCGGGTTGCAGACGATCCTCGCGCACGGCATCTCAGACCGCGAGCTGGAAGAGGCGTTTGAAAAAGTGGATGCCGGACAGTTGCTCTTTGTGATCGACGCCTGCAACAGCGGTCAGGCTCTGGAAGCGGAAGAGAAGCGGCGCGGGCCGATGAACTCGAAGGGATTGGCGCAGCTCGCTTACGAGAAGGGCATCTCGATTCTGACGGCGGCGCAGAGCCGGCAGACGGCCGTCGCGCCCAAGCGTCTGGGGCACGGCTACCTGACCTACGCGCTGGTCGAAGAGGGTTTGAGCAACTCGCGTGCAGACCGCGAGCCGCACGACGGACAGGTGCTGCTCCGCGAATGGCTCGACTACGCGACCGAGCGCGTCCCGCAGATGCAGGCCGAGGGCGAGAAGGAGCTGCGCCTCCTCGAACAGGAAGAAACTTCTGCGTCCGGCAAAGGGAGTCGGCCCGGCACAGTTGACGACGTGCAGAGGCCGCGCGTCTTCTATCGACGCGAAGCGGACGCGGCCCCTTTCATCATCGCCGGAGCAAAATAGCGAGTAGTGTCCTGAATTGTTTTTCTCTGCGATTTCTCAGCGACTTCTCTGCGTCTCTGCGTTGAGATGATGCTGCCAAGTACTCAACGCCGCAGGCGCAGAGTTCACGCA
>JAFBAJ010000350.1 GCA_019247865.1 Acidobacteriota bacterium | reverse complement strand
GCCGTTCGGGTTGTAGCGCGCGACCATGAAATCGTATGAGCTATCAATGTAGATGTTTCCCGCGACGACGATCTTGCCGTCGGGCTGGACGACGACCGCGCGCCCCTCTTCCGACTGGCTCGCGGAGTTGGTCGTCACTTTGCCGCCGCTGCCGAATGATGGATCGAGGTCCGAGGGCGCGGCCATCGCCATCGCCGTCATCCAGGCTGCGAGACAAATGACTGTCAGCAGGCTGAACAGACGTGCGCCGAGCATCAGAATCCGTGATGTATGATTTGCTGTATGAAGGTTAATCATTTCGTGCTCTCCTGTGAAGATGCATTGCAAAAATGCGCCCGTTACGCTATCTAGTGAAGCGAACATCATTGCCGCTCATCCTGTAACGCGGAAAAATCTTTCAGAGGGTATCAAGCGGAATCTCAATTTATACGGAGGAAGTGCGATGCAACAGCCGGGCATGGCGAGGGAGCCGGAACGCCCGCCCAACTATCTCGTGCGCGCGATCATCCTGCTGGTGCTGCTGGCTCCGCTCTGTTTGTTGCTGGGGCTCTCCTCGGCTTACGCGGCTTTAGTGGCTCTGACGGGGCCGCCTGTGATGTCTGAAACGCCCGCGTGGATGCGCGCGCTGATGGATCTGCTGCGTGCGGTCGTGGGGCTGATCGGCTTTTTCATGCCGATTGCGGCGCTCGTGCAGGCGCTCAAGGTGAATGGCGAATACAATGCCGGGAACTATGCCGGCGCAGAGAAGGCTTCCAAGACCGCTGGCGCTTACTGCCGGCAGAGCATCATTATTCTGGTCATCGTGATTTTCATCATGGGCGTTGACCTCCTGCGTTATTTAGTCCCGATGAAGAGATAAAGAGAGGAACCTGAGATCATGGCTCAAACGAGGCAGAGGCCGGACGAGACGGAGCATCATCCGTATTATGGCAAGTACGTTTCGCTCGTCCCGGAAGGAGACATCAACGCTCTATTGTCCGGGCAGCTGGATGAAACGCTCGCGCTGCTGCACAGCATTCCGGAAACGGAAGCGGGCTTTCGTTACGCGCCGGACAAGTGGAGCATCAAGGAGCTGGTCGGGCACGTCATTGATACGGAACGCATCTTCGCCTATCGCGCGCTGCGCTTCGCGCGCAACGACCGGACGGAGCTGTCCGGCTTCGAGCAGGATGGTTACATCACCAACGCTTCCTTCGACGACTGCTCGCTGGCGGAGCTGGCCTCGGAGTTCGAGAGCGTCAGGCGCTCGACCTGCTATCTCTTCAGGCATCTCAACGAAGCGGCCTGGAATCGCAGAGGCACCGCCAGCGAGAACGAGGTCAGCGTCCGCGCTCTGGCCTACATCATCGCCGGGCACGAGCTGCATCACCGCGAGATTCTGCGCAACCTCTATCTGCCAAAACAATAGGGCAAATTTAATGTAGGGGCAGGGCTGGTTCCTGCCCGTGCTTTCTGAACATTGAGCGGGCAGGGACCAGCCCTGCCCCTACAAATTATTTGACGGAAGAGTCTAAAGAGATGAAAGCAATCAGAGTGGAAGAGTACGGCGGGCCGGAGGTGCTCGCCTACACGGACGTTGAGCGGCCGCAGCCGAAAGCCGGCGAGGCGCTGGTCAGGCACGAAGCCGTCGGCGTCAATTTCATAGACGTGTATCACCGGACCGGGCTCTATCCGCTGCCCTTGCCGTTCACGCCCGGCTCGGAGGCGGCGGGCGTGGTCGAAGCCGTCGAAGACGGAGTCACCGATGTAAAGGTCGGAGACCGGGTCGCGTACGCGATGGGCCTCGGCGCGTATGCGGAGTACGCGGCGGTTCCGGCCGCGCGGCTGGTCCGTGTGCCGTCAGGAGTTGACGCGCAAACGGCTACGGCGGCGATGCTTCAAGGGATGACGGCGCATTATCTGGTCACTTCGACCTACCCGCTCAAAGAGGGAGAGGCGGCGCTCGTGCATGCTGCGGCGGGCGGCGTCGGGCTGCTGCTGATTCAGCTGGCGAAGCGCATCGGCGCGCGCGTCTTCGGCACGGTCTCGAACGAAGCGAAGGCGCAGCTCGCGCGCGAGGCAGGCGCGGACGAGGTCATCATCTATACCGAACAGGATTTTCAGCAGGAGGTCAGGCGCGCGACCGGCGGGCGCGGCGTGGAGGTCGTGTACGACTCAGTCGGTCAGACGACTTACATGCAGAGCCTCGATTCGCTCGCGCCGCGCGGGATGCTCGCGCTGTTCGGACAATCGAGCGGCAAGGTTCCGCCGTTTGACGCAGGGCTGCTCGCGCAGAAGGGCTCGCTCTTTCTGACCCGGCCGACCCTGGCGCATTACACGGCCACACGCGAAGAGCTGCTGTGGCGCGCGGGCGAGGTCTTCGACTGGCTCGGCGCGGGCGAGCTCAAGCTCAGAATCGGCAGCACGTTCCCGCTCAGCGAGGCCGCCGAAGCGCACCGCCAGCTCGAAGGCAGAGCCACGACCGGCAAGGTGCTGCTGATGCCCTGACGCTCACGGCGAATCACGTGCGCGAGTTCTTATTGCTGCTCCGCAGCCTCTTTGACCCGATGCGTGAGCCCCGACAGGTATCTCTCGCGGTAGCCTTCGATCAGGTTCTGCACATTGTTCTCCAGCTCGCTCTCGCTGACGCCGCTCGCAAAGAGCGCAGACTTTTGCAGCTCGATCAGGGCCATCAGCATCGCTTTGACCTCGATCAGCTCGGTGGCGATGATGGAGAATGCTTCTGAAGTGGACTGGCTGCTGTCGAGCAGCGAGCTCATCCGTTGCGAGACTTCCGGTTCATGTTCCTGCTCCGCCATTGCTCTCCCCCGTGTGCTCCGGAAAATTTATTGACGTTTTAGAGAAATAGAGCACATTGTGTCGGAAAGAGTGTCGCAACGGTTCCGATTTTATTGACAAGCACTCGCGCTGATTTGAAACTTCGGGCGTGGATGCGCGTGAGAATGTTTCAGCACTGATCTTGAACGGCACACGATTCTCTACGTCGTGCCTTCGTTCACTCTGCTGACGAGATGTTTTTCCCGTCGGCCTCACAAGCGAGGTGAAGCATGTTGACCCAAAGAATGTTCCTGATGCTGCTGCTCCTGATCTGCTCAGGCGTCTCCGCACAGGCCCAACGAGAGCCTGAGATAAGCCCACTGCATCCGAAAAACCGTCTCGCAAAAGCCCTGGAAGAGCTGCGCACGGCGGAGGATCAGTGGCGACTGTCACCGCTCCGCCAGGCGGCGATGGCCTCGATTGATCTGGAGCAGTTGGAGCAGGCGCAGAAATACACGGACGACCTGGAGGAGACAGCCAATCGTGTCGAGTTCGGCCACAATGCCGACGTGGTGCATTGGCTCAATATACTTCGCGGGCGTCTCGCGCTGCGACAGGACAAGCTCGAAGAGGCACGGAAATATCTGCTCAAGGCAGGCGAAGTCAAAGGCTCGCCCGTGCTCGGCAGCTTCGGCCCCAACATGAAGCTCGCTAAAGAGCTGTTGGAGAAGAACGAGCGCGAAGTCGTGCTCCAATACTTTGCTCTCTGCGCAAAGTTCTGGATGCACGAGGACGACACGCTCAAACAATGGACGCAAGAGGTGAGCGAAGGGAAGATGCCGAACTTCGGCGGCAATCTTTACTATTAGGAAGTCCAAGAGAGGCATCGATGCGTATCGCAATTTTCGGGACGGGGGGCGCGGGCGGCTACTTCGGCGCGCGGCTGGCGCAGGCCGGTGAAGAGGTCATCTTCATCGCGCGCGGAGAACACCTGCGGGCCATACGCGAGCGCGGCCTTGAGCTCGAAACGGACGAGGGCGTGGCAGTCGTCCGCGCGCAGGCGACGGATGACCCGGCGCAGGTCGGCACGGTGGATGCCGTGCTGGTCGGGGTCAAGACGTGGCAGATGCCTTTGGCGGCAGAAGCGATGCGGCCGATGGTCACGCCGCGCACGGTCGTCGTCCCGCTCCAGAACGGCGTGGATGCTGCGGCGCAGCTCTCTGCGGTGCTGGGCGCGGAGCCAGTCCTGAACGGCCTCTGCGGGACGATCAGCCGCGTCGTGAGCCCCGGCCGCATACGCAGCCTCGGCCACACCAACTTCATCAAGTTCGGCGAGCCGGACAATCACGCCAGCGAGCGCGCGGAACGCTTGTGTGCGGCCTTCGTCAACGCGGGCGTGAGGGCGGAAGTGCCGACGGACATCGAAGCGGCCGTGTGGGAGAAATTTATTTTCGTCGCGCCGTATGGCGGAGTCGGAGCTGTGACGCGCTCTCCGGCGGGCGTCATTCGCACGCTGCCGGAAACGCGACGGATGGTGTGGCGCGGGATGGAAGAAATTCTGTCGGTCGCACGCGCACGCGGAATCGCTCTGGCCGAGAACATCGTTGAGCAGACAATGGGATTGCTGGATTCACTAGACCGGAGCGCGACCACTTCGCTGCAAAGAGATATCGAGGCGGGCAAGCGTTCGGAGCTGGACGCGTGGAGCGGCGCGGTCGTGCGCCTCGGTCTTGAGGCGCGTGTCCCGACGCCGCTCCATGAGTTTATCTATCACAGCCTGCTGCCGTCAGAGCTGAGGGCACGCGGCGATCTGCCCGGCTAGCTCGGCCTCCGTCCGAATGTTCGAGCGGACGAGCAGTCCCTTCTCAAATTCCGCGACCAGCACGCGCCCTTCGCTGCGCTGGAAGAAGTAGACGGCCGTACGCGTCTCGCCCTCCTGCCGTTCGTTGACGGAGAGCGGCTCTCCCAGCACTCTGACCACTTCATCCACCGGCAAGCCTTCCTTGAGATACGTGCTCGAAGGCCCAACCGTGAGCACGCGCGGGTCGTTCCTTCTGAGATTCCGATTGGCGACCAGCGCCCGCGGCGCGTCCGTGCGCTCTGTGGGCGCGTTTTCGTTCTTCACCCTGACCTGCGCGTTGGCCGCCAGGGTCGAGAGCGTGATGATGGCGATGATGCCGAATAGCCTGTGCATGATAACTCCCTTAAAAATTTAGTGAGCCGGTTGAACGAACAGGTTGGTAAAGCTCTGTCGCGGGTCCGGCCTGCGCCGCTGCTGAAACTCTTTGACCCATGAGGCCACGTTGCCCGCGACCTCCCGCGTCGTCTGTCTCAGGCTCAGACTCTCCGGCGCTGCGCTTTTTGCCGTCGCAGAAACGTTCGCCCGCTCCTCTTTTTTGATGATTTTAATGGCCTTCTTCATATTTAGTGCCTCTTCCGCTTTAAGAATAATCATCGGCTTCATCCAGTAACGCGCAAAACAGAGCGAAAATGGTATCAGCCAGTATGAAAATAGAGACGCGCGGGAGGCGCGAAGGGTTTTCAGCTTAATTGAAGAAAATGAGGAAGGCTCTTCATCTCACCCAGCGGAGCATGTGCGGGAAAGGCTGTACGCCGCGCTCTGCGGCGAGGCGCGGCTCGACGGCCATGCCGTAGCGTTGCAGGAGCGGGACGCCCAGATAGCGCCCCTCCACGAAATTCTCCACGAGCGCCGTCGCCCAGCCCGTGAAACTCCCCGGATAGAAGACCAGTTCCGCGCCCAGACCCAGATGCATCGCCGCCGCATAAGACCAGGCGAGCGCGCTCATCTCTTCGCCCTTCGTGGGCGAGAACTTAGGCTCACAGCGGCGCACAGGGTCATGGACGGCGATGTGCCCTGCCTCATGCAGGATGTTTCCAGGATGCAGCAGCCTGCTTTCGTCCACCAGCACAGCGCCCTGCCGGATGTCTAAACCGGGGAAGCGCGACTTCCAATCAATCGAGCACGCCTCGACCCCGATGCCGACCGAGCGCACGAAGTCTGCCAGCTTAGTCACGAGCGGATCCGAAAACATTTCTTTCTCCCTGTTGTTGCAGATGAGCTTCGGACGCAAAGCGTGAAAAGATATGCCGCTCTGCGCCCGGTGTCAATTCCAGCGGCAGCGATTTTGTGCCAGATATCTCAGCCCAGCGGTGTCTTCATCTATAACGGAGCGAAGGATCATCATGCGCAGAAAAATCACAGAGCTCTTCTCGGTGCTCTTACTGCTCGCACTGTGGACCGCGCCTTTGAAGGCCCAGACAAATGAAGCGTCTGCGGCCGACATCAGCCCGTTGCTTGAAGAAATTCGGAGCAAGTATGACTTGCCCGCGCTGGCCGCAGCAGTCGTTCGTGCCGACGGCACCATCGCTGAAGGGGCCGTCGGAGTTCGTGTTAAAGGGCGGCCGGAGCGTGTCACACTGAAGGACAGGTTTCATCTCGGCTCAACGGCAAAATCAATGACCGCGACCATGATCGCCACTCTGGTCGAAGAGGGTAAGCTCTCATGGGAGACCACGCTCGCGCAGGTTTTCCCGGAGCTGGGAGACAAGCTGCACCCGACCTTGCGCGCGGTCACGCTGGCGCAATTGCTGACGCACAGGGCGGGCATCACTCCGTTTGAAGACGAAGAAGAACCGACGTGGAAGCAACTGCCAAAGTTCAAAGGCAGCCCGACCAAAGTCCGTCTGGCTTTCACGGAATGGATGCTCCGGCGCGGAGCCGCCTCACCTGTCGGCGAATACGTCTATTCCAACGCGGGCTACTGCCTCGCCGCCGCGATGGCCGAGCGCGTGACCGGAAAATCCTGGGAGTCTCTGATGCGCGAGAGACTTTTCAAGCCGCTCGGACTCAGGAGCGCAGGCTTCGGCTGGCCTGCACGCGACCATGCGCATGAGCCCTGGGGACATCAGGAGATCAAAGGAGAGCTGACCCCACACTCGCCGCGTGATGTCTATCAACTCCCGCCCTACATCGCGCCGGCCGGTGATGTGCACATGAGCATCGGCGACTTT
>JAFBAJ010000223.1 GCA_019247865.1 Acidobacteriota bacterium | reverse complement strand
TCTTTGAGCGCGGCTTCATCGATCACGCGCAGGCCGAGCGCGCGTGCCTTGTCGAGCTTCGATCCGGCGTCCTCGCCCGCGATGACGTAATCCGTCTTCTTGCTGACGGTCGAAGTGACGCGGCCGCCGCGCGATTCGATCAGCGTGCGCGCCTCGTCGCGCGTCAACGTCTCCAGCTTGCCAGTCAGCACGAACTGCCTGCCCATAAAATTTTCATCCGGCACGGCATCCGCGCCAGCTTCCAGTTCCGTCCGCACGCCCGAATCCTTGAGCCGGTCGCACAGCGCGCGGTTGCCCTCGTCGTCGAACCAGTCGCGGACGCTCTCGGCCACAGTGAGGCCGATCTCGTGTATCTCATCGAGCTCTTCGACGGTCGCCGTGCTTAATCGTTCGAGCGAGCGGAAGTGGCGCGCGAGGATGCCGGCCGTGCGCTCGCCGACGTGGCGTATGCCGAGCGCGTAAACCAGCTGCGGCAGGTCGCGTTCCTTACTGGCTTTGATCTGATCCATCAGGTTGGACGCAGATTTTTCCGCCATCCTTTCGAGCGCCGCCACGTCTTCGAGCTGCAGGTGATAGATGTCGCCCACGTCGCGCACCAGGTCTTTGGTCACGAGCTGTTCGACCAGGGCTTCGCCGAGTCCTTCGATGCGCATCGCCCGGCGCGAAGCGAAATGCAGGATGCGCGCCTTGCGCTGCGCGGGGCAATCGGCCGCGACGCAGCGCGCGACGACCTCTCCTTCCGGGCGCGAGATGATGCCGCCGCATTCCGGGCACTCGGTCGGGAAGACGTAGGGCTGCTCATCGCCCGTGCGGCGCGTCTCGATGACCTTGAGGACTTTCGGAATGATCTCGCCGCTCTTTTCGATCAGCACCCAGTCGCCGACGCGCACGTCGAGGCGTCGTATCTCGTCTTCGTTATGCAACGTCGCGCGCGCCACGGTCGTGCCCGCGAGCAGCACCGGCTGGAGATTAGCGACCGGCGTCAGCGCGCCCGTGCGGCCGACCTGCACGACGATTGAGACGACCTGCGTCGTCGCCTGTCGCGCCGGATATTTGTAAGCGATGGCCCAGCGCGGAGCCTTCGTCGTCGCGCCGAACTCCTCCTGCAAAGCGGTGGAGTTGACCTTGACCACCACGCCGTCGATCTCGTAGCCCAGCTCGTCGCGCTTCAGCTCCATCTGATCGCAGAACGCGATCACCTCATCTATCGTCCGGCACAGCGCGCGATGCGGATTGACGCGAAAGCCCGCGCGCTCCAGATACTCGAAGGTCTCCCAGTGCGTCTTGAAGGGCCTGCGCTCACCGGCCAGTGCTTCGTACGGGAAGAGCTCCAGACGGCGCTTGGCGACGATTCGCGGGTCGAGCTGGCGAATCGCGCCCGCCGCGGCGTTGCGCGGATTGGCGAAGCGCGGCGCGCCCTCCTCTTCCCGCTCGACGTTAATCTCTTCAAAGACATGGCGCGGCAGATAGGCTTCGCCGCGCACTTCGAGCTGCGACGGCAGCGGCAGGCCGTCCGCCTTCAAACGTAAAGGGACGCTGCGAATCGTTCTCACGTTCTGCGTCACGTCCTCGCCGCGCCGCCCGTCGCCGCGCGTCACGCCGCTCATGAGCACGCCCTCCGCGTAATGCAGCGCGATGGAGAGGCCGTCGATCTTCATCTCCGCGACGTACTCCAACTCGCGCCCGTCGGCCAGGCGGCGACAGCGTTCGTCGAAGGCGCGCAGGTCGTCTATGTTGTAGCTGTTGTCGAGCGAGAGCATCGGCACGCGGTGCACAAACTCCGCGAAGCCTTCGGCCGGACGACCGCCCACGCGCTGCGTCGGGCTGTCCGGCGTAACCAGCTCCGGATGCGACGCCTCCATCTCCTGCAAACGCACGAGCAGCGCATCGTACTCTGCATCCGAAATCTCCGGATTGGCATGGACGTAATACAGCTCCTCGTGACGGCGCAGCTCTGCGCGCAAAGCCTCTATCTCATGCTCGATTGTTTGTCGCTTCGTAGGCAACTTCCCCTTTACCTTCCAATCAAATTGTAGGGCAGGGCTGGTCCCTGCCCGTGCTTTCATTTCACAACACGCGGGCAGGGACCAGCCCTGCCCCTACAGATGTATTAATGTTCTCCATCATAATCCAACTAACAGGGATAGCAAGCTCAGCGTTTGGCGAGGGCGAGGGATTGCGCGGGGTGGCTGCCGCTCCTGTGCCGGCTCTGCTGTCCGAGGTGATGAATGATGCGGCCGAAGTATTTGACGCTTTGCAGGAAATCATCGAGGCGTATGTTTTCGTCCGGGCCGTGCGGGTTCGAGGCGGCGTAGCTGGTTCCGAAAGAGACGACGGGCGTCGGCTCAAGGCCCGCGCCGCAGACCGCTCCGACCGGGCCGCTCGAAGGATCCATCGGATAGACGACGGGCGGCACTTGGTAGATCTCTTCGGCCGTTTCGATGGCGGCGCGCGCGACGCCCGAAGCGATGGGAGACTTGGCGTAGGGCGAGCTTGCCAGTTCGACGATCTCCACGTCCTGAAAGCCGCGCACGTCCAGATGCTCGCGCAGAAGCCCAAGGACGACTTCCGAAGTCAGGTCCGGCACCAGCCTGAAATCGAGCCGCGCCATCGCGCTGCTCGGCAGCACGGTCTTAGGCCCCGCGCCCGTGTGCCCGGTCTGAATCCCGCAGATGTTGCAGGTCGCGCCGAAGATATGCTCTTTGGCGAGCGCGTGCCCTTTCAGTCCGCGCAGCCAGTGGCCGATCTTGAACTCGCGTTTGAGCCCGGCTTCGTCCAGCTCGACCGTCTTCAGAGCCTCCGCATCTTCGGGCGAGATCGGCGCGAGGTGCGAAGAGAAGCCGTCGATGGTGATGACGCCCTTAGGCGAGGTGATGGTCGAGAGCGCCTGCACCAGTCGCCACGCTGGGTTCGGGACAATCGCGCCCCACTTCGAGTGTAGGTCTGTCCGCGCGCCGTGGACATGCAGCTCGATGAAGGTGATGCCCTTGAAGCCGAGGCTGATGACCGGACGCTCCGTCGGGTCTTTGTAGCCTTCGTCCCAGATGCAGCCTTCGGCCGTGAGCATCTCGCTGTGCTCGTCCACGAAGCGGCGGAGGCTCGGACTGCCAAGCCCGTCTTCGCCTTCGATGACGAAACAGAGACAGACGGGCAGCTTGCCGAAGCTCTTCTGGTAAGCCTCTATCGCGGCGAGCCGCGCGACCAGATCGCCCTTGCTGTTCGACGCGCCGCGCGCGTAGAGCTTGCCGTCCACGACCGTCGAAGCGAACGGCCCGTAGCTCCAATCCGTCAGATGCCCGACCGGCGCGACATCGTAATGGCCGTAGACCAGATAGCGGCTGCCGGCTCCGCACTCGCCGTAGACGACAGGGTAACCGCTGCCCATCGTGAACGAGCGCGTTCCGGCTCCGGCGCGCTGCATCATCTGCGCCACGGTCTCGGCCATCGCACGCATCCCTGTGCCGCGCGCCGCCACGGACGGCATCCGGCACATCGCCTGCAACCGCTCCGTAAAGGCGCGTGCATGGCGGTCAACGTATTTGTCGAAGCGTGTGAAGCTCATCGATAGAATAAGTATCTCGGATGTTCAGGGTCGCGCGCAAAGCCCCGGCAGACGAGACCCGACTTGAGCGCGCCCTGAAATTCAGCGCGCACGCGCAGCAGTTCGCAACGCGCGGCGGCGGCGTCACGTTTGATGAGCGCTGTCCAGTCCGGCGGAATCGAGACGGCGGCCGCAGGAGTTTCGGGCAACTCCATCTCTTCGCCGCGCGCGAGCCGCACGACGCGTTCAGTATCCAGCTCCCATTCGGCGAAGAGGCGGTCGCTGTCGAGGCCGGGCGCGTGCTCTCGCTCATCCGCAGGCACGCTGTAATCCGTGCCGTAAAAGTTGACGGCGTAGGAGCGCACGACGACGCCCAGACGATTGAGATTGAAATGCGCGTTCCGCGCCTGCAAAGGATCCCAGGTCCAGCGTATCAGCCTGCGGCCTTCTTTGAGGGCGCGCTCTCTTTGCGCCCACTTGAGCTGCGCGCCGACGCCGCGGTTCTGATACTCCCGTTTGACCGCGAGCATGTGCGAGTAGCCGTAAACTTCCGCCCCGCGCACGGCCGCCAGGTGATGCACGAAGCCGACCAGCTCTTCAACGTCGAAAGCTCCGAGCGTCCAGCCGCCCGCGCGGCGCGAGACGATGAAGTGACGGCGCGGCGAGACCTCTATGTCCGGAAAGCCGAAGACAGAGCGTTGCAGCGCGACGCATTGCTCGAACTCCTCAATCGTCTCGCACTCGCGCAACGCGAGCGCATCGCCCGCCGCTTCATCTGTCCGTGCCATCATCATCTGCAACGAATCCGCCTCAATGCCGCCATGCCCCGTGCGATAGTATAAGCGACAGATTTGTAGCTTTTATGTCAGCCGCGTATTTTCACGACGAAACACGCAGCCCTCCGAGTGATACGTGCTGAAACATGCCTCCCGGTCCACCCGCACCAGCCAAATATACCTTTATTTCGGCCAATTTTAAGGAATTTTGATTGAGAAAGGCGCTGGCACGGGCATTGCTCAAAGGAGCAGCGGCAGTCGCAGCAAGCTTTGATGGACGCGCTGCCCTGGTTGAAGACCCGATGCTGGTTGGCCTTGAGGCAAGGATTGCATCAGTTGGCCGTGAAGCTCAAACCCAAATTTTTCGTAGAGGACAAGGATAAGAAAAATGAAAAAGATCTTGACATACGCTTTAGCGCTGGCCGCGCTGGTGGTGCTCCCCCTGATGGCTCAGGCCAAGACCGAAGACCGGCTCTATGATTTTACGGATGCCTACTATCGTCAGAACGGCGTTAACCCGGCCAATATCGGCGGCCGTCGCAACGGCGCGGACAATGCCTCCGTCTTTGACACGCCGTTCTTCTCCTATCAGCGCAACGTGCGGACGTTGCTGACGCTGCCCGCTTACAATGCGAGCGGCTCGCCGGTCTTCTTCACGGTCATGGGAGGCGGCACGGACACTCTCTTCACCAACGACCGTGCGGGCATCCGCGCGCGGCAGATCGCCGAAACCTACATCGAATATATCTTCCCGGTGCGCGGCGGCAATCCGCTGAGCCTCGGCGTCACGCGCCAGTCCGCGATGCTGGACATGCGCAACGGTTACTTCAGCAACGACCCGCTTGGCCTCTGGCTGCACGTCTGGGTCAACTACACGCCGCGCGCCTTTACTGACCGCGAAGGCAAAAAGATTCTCGGCGACCTGGCGAGAAGGAACGGCCTCGCGCTCGACGGGACTCCGATCATCAAGACGACGAGCGAGCTGGACAATCTGGTGGCGAAAGGGTTCGTGGACAAGCGCACGGTTGCACGTGACGGTTCGGAAGGCGTCGTGCCTTACGCCATCTGCCCGGTCGTGAAGGACCCGAAAGACGGCGGCATCGCGCTCGACCAGTTCCTGGCGATCACGCGCAAGCCCGACGGCACGCCGGTCGAGCCCTTCTTCCTGGACAGCTTCAATAGCCTCAAGTTCACCGGCGACTGGCCGAACAACTAAACGCGAGGCTGTTCACAGCCCGCGCCGGAAGAGGCGCAGCCGAACCGCAGAGCAGTTGAGAAGGAGTATCTATCAGTCCTCCTTTCAAAGCTCTTCGATTCGACTGCGCCTCTCTAACTTTTAAAGCCTGATCTTTGGACTTAGGTCTTTGGTCTTTGTTCGCTCTTCAACCTTGAATGCTACAACTCAAGCCTTGAGCAAACATCAAAGACCAAAGTCCAAAGACCTAAGACCATCATTTCAGCTTTTCTGCTCCATCGGCCGGCCGGGGAGCTCAATCGTGACTTTGAGGCCGTGCGGCTCGGGCCTCTCCAGCTCGACCGCGCCGCCGAGCACGTCGATCAGGCGGCGCGCGATGACGAGGCCCAGCTCGTTCATGCCGGTCGGATGCTCGCTCGGGGCTTCGATGTCCACTGGGTCGAAGATGTGTGAGATGTCTTCGATGCGCTCGCCCGCGTCTTCGATCATGATGTAGAAGCGGCACGGCGCGCGCTTTTCCGCGCGGACGATGACGGAGGCGTCTTCGGGGCTGCGATTGATGGCGTGCGCGAGAAAGTTATAGAGCACCTGCCGGAGCTTGCCCTCGTCGGAGACGATGGTCGGCAGATCGTGCGCCGAGACGCAATCCACCTTGACGCCGCGCTTCTGCGCGAGGCGCGCCACGGCCGCGCACGATTCGCGTAAGGTCTCGCGCAAAGAGAACTCGTGCAGGAAAAGCTCCGTCTGCCCGGCTTCGAGGCGCGAGAGGTCGACCAGCTGATTGAGGCTCGTCTGGAGCTGCATGCCGGAGGACTGAATCTTATCGCAGAAGCGGCGCTGCGAGTCTGTCAGCGCCTCCTGATCGAGCAGAATCTCCGCGAAGCCGAGCATCGAGGTCAAAGGGGTGCGCAGCTCATGCGACATGCGCGCCAGGAAGAGCGAGCGATAGTGCGCCACGCGCCGCAGCTCGCGGTTGGCCTCTGCCAGGTCGCGGCTCTGCTGCTGCAACTCCTGCACTAGATGTTCGATCCGTTGATGCTGTTCACGCATCGCTGCCTCACGGCTCGCGTTGCTGATGGCGATGACGATGGGCGCGGCGACGAAGCGGATGCCGTTGAGCGCTTCGCGCAGGTGTTGCGGCTCGGCTGTGGCGGCGACGAGCACGCCGATGAGCTTCGACTGCGCGTAGATCGGGATCGCTATGCACGCGCCCGCTTTGACCTCCTTCAGCGCGCGACGCAGCTTCGCACGCTCCTTATCGCAACGACTGCCCTGCTCTTCATC
>JAFBAJ010000159.1 GCA_019247865.1 Acidobacteriota bacterium | reverse complement strand
AAGCCGATTGAGATCGGGCGGCTGCAACGCTATGCGACCGATGCAGTGATGCGCGCGGGGCGCGATGTTTGGACGGCCGGAGAGTCGAACGGCAAGAGCGTCGGCATCATCGGCTCAGGCCCGGCGGGCCTTTCGTGCGCGACGTATCTGGCGCGGCTCGGCTACAGCGTGACGGTCTATGATCGCAAGCCGCTGCCCGGCGGTCTGGACACTTATGGGATGGCCGAGTACAAGATGCCGCAGGTCGTCTCGGTGGACGAAGCGAAGATGGTCGAGCGGCTCGGCGTGAGCCTGTTGATGAACACGGAGATCGGGCGCGACCTCTCGCTCGAAGAGCTGGAGGCGAAGCACGAGGCCATCTTTCTCGGCGCGGGTCTCGGCGCGACCACGCGGCTTGAGATTCCGGGCGAAGACCTGGAAGGCGTCTACGAGGCGCTGGACTTCATCGCGCGCATCAAGACGCGTGACTGGAAGAGCGTGCCCATCGGGCGCAACGTCGCCGTCATCGGCGCGGGCAACACGGCGATTGATGCCGTGACGCAGGCGCGCAGGCTCGGCGCGGAACGCGTCCTGATGGTCTATCGCCGCACCGAAAAAGAGATGCCCGCTTACGCTTACGAATATGAGCTGGCGAAGAAGGACGCCATCGAGTTCTGGTGGCAGACCGCGCCCGTCGAGGTCCTGAGCGATGAGAGCGGGTCGCGTGTCGCCGCGTTGCGCTGTGTGCGGATGGAGCTGGGCGAGGCGGATGCTTCCGGCAGACGCACGGCCCAGCCGCGTCCCGGCTCGGAGTTCGACATCCCCGTCGACATGGTCATCAAGGCTCTCGGTCAGCAAAAGATGCGCTCCTTCTTCGAGCAGATCGCGGGACTTGAGCTTGATCAGGCGGGGCGCGTCCAGGTCAACCCGCAGACGATGCAGACCGGCAATCCGAAATACTTCGCGGGCGGCGACTGCGTCAACGGCGGGCGCGAAGCGGTCGATGCCTCACAGATGGGCAAGCTCGCGGCGCAGGGTATTCACACGGCATTGAGCGGCGAGGAAGTTAAATTTGCCGGTGGCTGATTCGCGTGAGAAATATCTTGATGAAAGAAATGGCTTTGGCATTGTTGATTATTTTAGCCGCAGGCTTTTTTAATAGTCTGGCGGCACAGTGCAAAGCCGATGGCGGAGTCATAACTGTCTCCAAATCCACATCATGCGATGAGATCAAAAAAGGAATCGCTATCGCCCACGACGGTCAGGTGGTCAAAGTTCTTTTAGGGACTTACCCGGAAAATATTTCGATAACGAATGGCATCAAAGTGGTCGGGGAAATCTCTAAAAACGCAAAGGGCGAAATCATAAGACCTGTCATCGTATCTCAGAGCGAAGTTGTGGTGAGAATTACAGGGAACAACATCACTTTGGAAGGGTTTGAAATCAGAAACGTAAAACCCGGCGAGCAGCTTCTTGAAATAACCAAAGAGGAAGAGAAACACGGAATCGGGCGCACAGGCATCCTGGTCGAGCCGAATTCCTCGCAAGTCACCATTGCCAACAACAAAATCACAAAGATCGGATACAGATACAGAAGTTCGAGTGAGTATCATCAGGAGCAGGCTTTGGGCATCAACGTAAAGAGCTATGGAGGGATGGGTAAGATAACTGTGGTAGCAATTACCGGCAACGAACTCTCCGAGCTAAATCTTGGTCAAAGCGAGGCCATCGCAATCAACGGAGACGTTGAGACATTTACTATTGAGAACAACAGAATTCATGATGTAGATAACATAGCCATAGACATCGGCGGCTTTCAGGAAGAGTGTCCTCAACATAGCGGCACGCCTTGTCGTGAACAGGCTCAATCCGGAAAAATAATCGGGAATAAAGTTTGGAATCTAACTCCCGGAAATCCCGGACAAAAAGAGGTTGGAGGATTCATTGCCGGTATTTATATTGACGGTGGGAAAGATACTGTCATCTTGGGAAATCAGGTTTTCAACTTCGGTATAGGCGTTTCTATCGGAAGTGAATACATTGGAAAATCTGTGAGCGAGATCGAAATTTCAAACAATTTGATTTACGAAAATAAGATCGTGGGCATCCTGATTGGGAAAGGTGATGAGCAAAGCAGTTACGTCAGCAATTGCGTGGTGAATCACAACACCATCCAGAACAATGGAAGCAAAGACAATGACGGTGGTCAAATTCGACTCGAAAGTTATTTACCCAATGCGCTCCAAAATATACAAATAGAAGATAATCTCATTTTGCTCACCGAATCAGAGACACACCGCGTCCTGCTCTTTGTAGAAAATTGCCTGCCGAAAAATGATAAATGTAATCCACAAAAAATATTGACCGGCGTTACCCTCAATCATAATTACTTTTTTGCCAGCGAGTATGATGAAGCATGGTATTTCAAGGGAATTAATGGAATTACAAACCAAACTATTGTAAGTTACTTTGAAAAGGACAAGTTTCTAAACAATAAATTGGGGATTATTTCGTTTCCCAAATAATTAATGATCGTTTATCTATCCGGAACAAATCGGTTACCAAAACTATGGCAGACTTAAGCGTAAATTTCGCGGGCATCAAATCGCCGAATCCCTTCTGGCTGGCTTCGGCTCCGCCGACCAACATGGGCTCGATGGTCGAGCGTGCGTTTGAAGCGGGCTGGGGCGGCGCTGTGTGGAAGACCCTGGGCGAGCCGATTCGCAACGTCTGCTCGCGCCTCGCGGCCGTGGACAACGGGACGAACCGGATGATGGGCCTGAACAACATAGAGCTCATCACGGACCGCCCGCTCGAAGTCAATCTTAAAGAGATACGCGAGTGCAAGAAGAAGTATCCCAAGCACGCGCTCATCATCTCGCTGATGGTCGAATCGAAGCGCGAAGCCTGGCATGAGATCGCAAAAAAGGTCGAGGACACGGGCGCGGACGGCGTCGAGCTGAACTTCGGCTGCCCGCACGGCATGAGCGAGCGCGGGATGGGCTCCGCCATGGGCCAGGTGCCGGAATATACCTGCATGGTCACCGAATGGGTCAAGGAGGCGACGAAGCTTCCGGTCATCGTCAAGCTCACGCCGAACGTGGCGGACATCAAGCCGCCGGGGCGCGCGGCCGTCAAAGGCGGCGCGGACGCGCTCTCGCTCATCAACACCATCAACTCGGTCATCGGCGTCGACCTCGACACGATGATTCCCTACCCGAACGTCAACGGCATGGCCGCGCACGGCGGCTACTGCGGCCCGGCGGTGAAGCCCATCGCGCTCAACATGGTCTCGGAACTAGCGCGCGACCCGGAAGTGGGCGTCCCGATCAGCGGCATCGGCGGCATTTCGACCTGGCGCGACGCGGCGGAATTCCTGCTGCTCGGCGCGACCACAGTGCAGGTCTGCACGGCCGTCATGCACTACGGCTACCGCATTGTCGAAGACATGATCGACGGGCTCTCGAACTATCTGGACGAGAAAGGCTTTCAGAGCGTGACGGAGATTATCGGCCAGAGCGTCGGGCGCGTCACGGACTGGGGCAATCTGGACTTGAACTACAAGACGGTCGCGCGCATCAATCACGACCTCTGTATCCGCTGCAACCTCTGCCACATCGCCTGCGAAGACGGCGCGCACCAGTGCATTCCCTTCACGGAGATCAACGGCACGCGCTTTCCCATCGTGGACGAAACGGAATGCGTCGGCTGCAACCTCTGCTATCTGGTCTGCCCCTCGCCCGGCTGCATCAGCATGGTGCGCCTCGACGACGGCAGCCAGCCCCTGACCTGGCGCGAGCTGACCAGCCGCGTGCCGGAGACGATGACGGGCGATTAAATCCCTCCGACAGACTGTCAGCAAAAATAGTTCAGGCCGGGAAGGAGGTACTGCTTTCTCGGCCTGAGCGGGAGTCTTTCGCCTGTGAGGGAGCAAGTTTCAGCCTTGAGATGTCATCTTTCATGCTTGAGAAGCTATCTCTCACTCTGGAAATGCTATCTTTCACGCTTGAAAAGCCATCTCTCACGCTTGAGAAGCGATCTTTTACGCTTGAGATTGCATGTTTCAGGCTTGAGAAGCCAGGTTTGACGTGTGAGAGGCAATCTTTTTGGCTTGAGAGTGCACATTTACCGCTTTTGACTGAGCTTTGCCATCAACGGGGGAATCTCATCCAGCAGTTCGCGCGCGAGAAAGCCAAGGCGGCCCATGCGGCGCGCGAGGTTGTCTCCGGCCTTTGCGTGTAGGTAGACGCCCCAGGCGGCGGCGCGCGTGGGTTCTGTGCCGCGCGCGGCGAGTCCGGCGATGAGGCCGGAGAGAGTGTCGCCTGAGCCGGAAGTGGCGAGGCCGACGTTGCCCGCGCGGTTCGTGTAGGCCTCTCCGTCCGGCGCAATGATGTGCGTCAAGCGTCCCTTGAGCGCCACCACGGCGCGAAATTCTCGTGCGGCGCGCGCGGCGACGGACAGAGGCTCGCGCGTCACAGACTCTTTCTCCACACACAGCATGCTCGCCATCTCTCCCGCATGAGGCGTGAGGATGACGCGAGCCTTCGACGCCGAGAGGAAATCCGGCGCGTCTGAAAAG
>JAFBAJ010000682.1 GCA_019247865.1 Acidobacteriota bacterium | reverse complement strand
GAAGGTCTGGGACGAGGGCGGAGATTTTCAGGCGCTCGTCAAAGAGGACGCGGACATCAGCGCGCGCCTCTCAAGCGAAGAGATCGCGCACGTCTTCTCGCTCGACACCTACCTGCGCAATGTGGACGTGGTCTTCGCGCGGGTGTTTAAAGACGATAACGAGTGATGAGTGAGAAGCCGTTCGGGCTTTTCACCCATCACTCGTTCATCACTTCTTTATGGCTCTTACTTGCTGGCGAATTTGTCGGCCATGTCACCGACGACCGGGAGCTTGAACATCTCGCCCTGATAGGCTTTGTAGGCGCAGAAGATCAGGCTGGCGAGATAGACGAGCAGGAGCAGAAGGAACAGGAGCGACAGGAAGCCGAAGACGCTTGAGATCGCCGTCAGGATGCCGATAAAGATGGCGCACACGATGAAGACCACCACCCACGCGACATGCAGGAGCAGCGATTGCAGCGCGTGAAAGCGCGCGAAACGGTTCTGCTTTTCGATGATGACCTCGATGATCGCGATGAGGCCGATTGGATAACCCAGGGCGGCCGTCAAATTGCCGTCCATGCCGATGGCGCTCTTGTCCTGCGGGCCTCCGCCGGGCGGCGTGGAGAGGGGACCGCCCTGTTGCGGTGAGCCGTACTGATTGTTATAGCCATAGCCCTGTTGATTGGGCGGCGGATTTTGCATTGAAATTTTCTCCTCTGCTGATGAAATATTTTTCTAACGTCCGAGACGCGTCAGAACTTTTGGCGCGCCGTCAGGGCTTTAAGCTTTGAGCGGGAACCTGTGCGAACTTTGAGGAGGGCGCGCGTCCCGGCATGCCGTTTCGCTGTTGTCTCAAACTTTCTCCTTGAGCGGCTTGAAATCTTAAGTCATTGACTAAGCCGGACGCAATGTTTTGCCGTAAAAATTTTAAGGGAGCTCTGAATTCCAACATGAAAGCCAAAGTCTACGTGACGCTCAAATCAGGCGTGCTCGACCCGCAGGGCAAGGCCATCCAGCATTCCGTCGAACTGCTCGGTTACCACGGCATCGCGGACATTCGCCAGGGCAAATATTTCGAGATCGTCCTCGACCATGCGCTCGCCGAAACCGAAGCCCGCGAGGCCGCGACACGCATGGCGCGCGAGGTCTTGTCCAATCCGGTCATCGAAGATTTTCGTGTGGAGATCGAACAGTGAAATGCGTTTACGGCTGAATCCCCTGCCATAAGATCAATGTTTTATTGGAGTCTTTGCCATAACCTCCGCTGGCTAGTGATTTGCCGTCCGGAGAGAAGGCCACCGCCCACACCAGATCGGAATGGCCTTCCAGGGTTTGCTTTAACGTCCCGGCCTGCACGTCCCAGATTTTGACGGCGTAATTATCAAAGCCGCCGGCGGCGATGATCTTACCGTCCGGATGAAAAGCGATGCAGCCGACCCTCTCCACGTTATTCAGGCTCTGCTTCAAATTGCCTGTCGCGACATCCCACAGCTTGAGCTGCTTGTCCCAGCCGCCGCTCGCCAGCGTCTTGCCGTCCGGTGAAAAGGCGACCGCCTCTATTTCCTCGGTGTGTCCTTTCAACTCTCTGATTAAGGCCAGAGTCTGAACATCCCAGAGCTTGACCTCTGCGCCGTACGAAGCGCAGCTCGCAAGGATTTTCCCATCCGGCGAAAAGGCCAGATCGTTGAGGTAATAGGCATCGTCCTCCCCTCTGGATCGTCGAATCTCTCCGGTCTGCACGTTCCACCAGACGATATGTTTCTGTCCATCGTTAAAGGCGACCAGCTTGCCGTCAGGCGAGAAGACCGCCCTGTAAATAGTGGTCGAGCCTTCCTTGATCTCCTGCTTTAACGAGCCGGTTTCGACATCCCAGATCTTGATGTGCGGGTCTGTGCTGGAGGTGACGATTGTCTTGCTGTCCGGCGAGAACTCAAGGTGTGTGATGTTCGCATACTTTATCGTGCTCTGTACGCTTCCTGTCTCTATATTCCACAGAACCAGATTGTTATCACCGTCAAAGGCTAAATATTTACCGTCGGGCGAGAAGGCCAAAGTGTCGGTCGATACGCCTTGTTCGATGACCTGCTTCAGCGCCCACTTCTCCGGCGCGCGTGGGACGACGGAGCGGCTCTGGCTCCCAGCGCCGGGGGCTGTGTTTCGATTCGCAGTAGATTTGTTAGCCGACAAGCTGCGGACTACGGCATACACGAGGACGCCGGCCAGGAGCAGAGCCACAAGACCTCCGGCAGCCCACAACCATTTTTTATGCGGCAGGAGAGCCGGCGGTGCGTGAACCGGCGTCCGGCGAGTCGGCGGTGGCGGCGCGGGTTGTGTAAAGAGAGCTGCGGCGGGAAGTGTCGGAGTCGGCGCGGGCAAAATCTCCGTTTTGATTTCAGGCTTGGCAGGCCCGCCGCTTTGGATCGCGCTCCGCAGCGCACGCTTCATCTCGG
>JAFBAJ010000603.1 GCA_019247865.1 Acidobacteriota bacterium | reverse complement strand
CGCCAGTTCCTCGCAGTCGGCCGCGTCCAGCAGGGCCACCAACTCTTCATACTCTTTTTCCCATCCCATGAGCTTCTCCTTATCTTGACCACGCCCCAAAAACAAGCAGCACAGGTCACGCAGTGAAGCGTTCCCTGTGCGGCATTGTCCGCCTCGTGCTCGTGGCGTTTGCACAACTTTAGCTATTCGGAAGTCTGCCGTATCCAGATGTTATGCGAGGAATACTGCGAAATGAATGTCGCATTTGTATGACGAAAAACAGACATGACGAATCTTTATTGACACTGCGGCCCGCGCGCGAATATTCTCGGCGCTCATCCAGGATTTGGAGACAGACCCCGACTCTGAAAGCATTTGATTTTCGGAGATGCCGAGAGGCTATGTCAGACGAGAAGACGAAACCGCCCGGCGACTCCGCCGTGATGATGAGTCCGGCCAGGCTCCTGCGAATCCTGCTCTCCTACGTGAAGCCCTACGCGGCGCGCGGCGTGCTCCTGTTCATGACGCTCCTCGTCGAAGGAGCTTTCATCACCCTCTTCGCGCTGAGCCTCAAGTTCCTCATCGACTACGCCATCACGCCGCGCGAGGTCAGGGTGCTGGCGCTGATCCTGTCCGGCCTCGCGGTCGGCTTTCTGCTCACCGCCGCCGCGCAGGTGCTCCGCGATTATCTCTACGCCTGGCTCGGCGCGCGCATCCTCAACGACCTGCGCCAGGAGATGTTCCGCCACTTCCAGCGGCTCTCGCTCGGTTTTTACGCGCGCTCGCAGATGGGCGATCTGCTGTCGCGCTTCTCTTCCGATCTGAACGCGATCGAGAACGCAGTCGTCCTCGGCGTGCCGGGCGCGATGCTCTGCGGCATCAATATCATCTTCAGCGCGTGTGTGCTCTTCCTTCTCGACTGGCGGCTCGCGCTGTGCGCGCTGGTGGGGCTGCCGCTCTGCATCATCGGCCCTAAGATTCTGGGGCCGCGTGCGCTGAGGGCCGGTTCCCGTGTGCGCGTGCAGCAGGCCGCGCTCTCCAGCATCATTCACGAGAACCTCGGCGCACAGCAGATCGTCAAGGCCTTCAGCCTCAGGCGTTCGGTCGTCGCAGCCTTTGAAGCGCAGTCGGAGCGGCTGGCGCGCGATGCGACGCGCTTCAATTTTCTGAGCTACATCACCGAGCGCAGCCCGAACATCTGGATGCTGCTCTTCAATGTGCTGCTCATCAGCGGCGGCGCGGTGCTGGCTTATCGCGGCGCGCTCTCGATTGGCTCGCTCGTCTCCTTCAACGCGCTCTTCATCACGGTCAGCACGTCCGTCATGGGCTTGACGGCGGTCACGCCGACGCTGCTGCAAGCCACCGGAGGGATGCAGCGCGTGCAGGCGCTCCTCAGCGAGCGGCCGTCCATCGTCGAGCCGCCGGATGCGCGACGGCTCCCGACGCTCTCGTCCGGCATCCGCTTCGAGGACGTGACCTTCGGTTATACGGAGTGGCACAGGAATCTGTCGTCCGTCAGCATGGAGTTGCAGAAGGGCGCGCGCATCGCCTTCGTCGGACACAGCGGTTGCGGCAAGAGCACCAACCTGAATCTCATCATGCGCTTCTACGACCCGCAGGCGGGGCGCGTCCTCTTCGACGGGATAGACCTGCGCGAGGCCGCGCTGGATTCGCTCTACGAGCAGGTCGGCATCGTCTTTCAGGAGAGCTTTCTCTTCAACACGTGCGTGCGTGAGAACATACGCCTCGGCAAGCCGGGTGCGACCGACGAGGAAGTGGAAGAGGCTGCGCGTGCGGCGGAGCTGCACGACATCATCATGCACATGCCGGACGGTTACGACACGGTCGTCGGCGAGCGCGGCGGGCGGCTCTCCGGCGGCCAGCGCCAGCGCATCGCCATCGCGCGCGCGCTGGTGCGCAATCCTTCCCTCATCATTCTGGATGAAGCGACCTCCGCCCTGGACCCCTCGACAGAGGCCGCCATCAATGAGACGTTGGAGCATGTCTCGGCCGGGCGCACGGTCATCTCCGTGACGCACAGGCTGATGTCCGTGGTGGACTACGACCAGATCTTCGTCTTTCACGACGGTCAACTGATCGAGCAGGGCTCGCATCAATCACTGCTCTATCGTGAGGGAACCTACGCCGGGATGTGGCGACGCCAGAGCGGGACGGTCATCAACGCGTCCGGCGACCTCTCCGTGACGGACATCAATATCCTGCGCGAAGTGCCGCTGTTCAAAGACCTCGACGAGTCTTTCCTGCGCGAGATTTCGGAGATGTTCATCACCGAACGCGTTCCGGCCGGGCGGACGATCATCCACGAAGGGGATGAAGGCAACCGCTTCTACATCATCATACGCGGCCAACTGGCCGTCAGCGCGATGGACAAGGAAGGTCAGCTATATCGCATCGCGACGCTCGACGACGGCGACTACTTCGGCGAGATCTCTCTGCTCACGGAACGCACGGCCACCGCCACCGTCCAGACCTTAACGCAGAGCATCTTCCTCATCCTCCAGCGCGAGCAACTCGAAAAACTGATGCGACAGCATGGCAAGCTCGACCTCCAGGTCCAGCAGGCGCTCAAACGCCGCCTGGCGGAGACGGACTCTCGCACAGCCTGAAAATTAAAAGCAGGTTTCACGCAAAAGCGCAAAGACGCAAAGAAAAGATTTTGTCTTCCTTAGCGCCTTTGCGCCTTTGCGTGAGATTCTTTA